>DAIQOO010000106.1:0-3366 GCA_036787845.1 Acidimicrobiales bacterium | reverse complement strand
AGCAAGACGTTGGACTTGGCGACTTCAACGTCGTCGTCGTGCAACGGACCCGTTTGAATCCGCTTGTAGTGGTTGTAGACCGCAACGGCGAGAATCTTCTTCGCGTCTACTTGTCCAATGACGAAATCGTCGAGGAAGGCCGAGATCTCTCTCGGGGTGGGTAGTTCGTCGAGAACGAACTCAGGGCGATCCCCGAACTCGTCAGCGATGATGTCGTTGCACAGATCGATGCACTCGTCGCAGATGTACACGCTGGGTCCCGCGATGAGCTTTTTAACCTGTTTTTGACCCTTCGCGCAGAAGCTGCACTTAATGAGGTCGCTGCCTTCACCGAACTTTGCCACGAATATCCTCCGACAGTCCTACCGCCGCGCCCATCCTACGGGGCCGACACCCAAAAACTGGGAACCTACATGCGAACGGAGAAGACTTCGTCAATCAAGCCGTATTCCACGGCTTCTTCAGCACTCATGATGAAGTCACGGTCGGTGTCTTTGTTGACTCTCTCGACCGATTGACCAGTGTCGCCCGCGAGCATGGTGTTCAACATGTCCTTCATGCGAAGAATCTCTCGTGCCTGAATCTCAATGTCCGAAGCCTGTCCGCCGACCCCACCCCAGGGCTGGTGCAACAAGACCCTCGCGTGCGGCAGAGCGAAGCGCTTTCCCTTGGTACCCGCGCCTAACAAGACTGCGGCGGCTGAGGCGGCCTGACCAAAGCACAACGTCGAGACGTTGGGCTTGATGTACTTCATGGTGTCGTAGATAGCGAGCAGTCCCGTTATGTCACCGCCGGGTGAATTGATGTACAGGTTGATGTCCTTATCGGGGTCCTCGGACTCGAGAAAAAGCATCTGCGCGCAGACCAAGTTGGCGATCGTGTCGTCAATGGGTGTGCCGAGGAAGATAATGCGCTCGCGAAGCAAGCGACTGTAGAGGTCGTAGGCCCGCTCGCCACGGTTCGTCGACTCGACGACGGTGGGAACGAGGTAGTTCTGGGCTCGGTAGTTGTTGGTCACGTCCCTAGCCTAGGCGTCGAGTTCCTCAGACTGATCCTCCTTGAGCAGCGCTCGATCGATCTCGAGGCCGTCAGGATCGACGTAGGTAACGTTCTCGGTGAGCCAGCGCGACGCTTTCATTTTGGCGACTTCGGCGCGGAACGTGATGACGCGTCCGCTATCGCGCAGATTTTCGCGTAGGAGGTCGGCCGTCACGTTCATCGCCTCGGCGGTCGTCTCTAGTTCCTTGGTAATTTCGTCATCGGTGGGCTCTAAGTCTTCAGCCTTCACCAATGCGCGCAGCGCCAGGTCAACGCGCACCGCACGCACGGCGTCACCGCGCAACGTTTCGAGCAGTTGATCAGACGTCTGATTCGTTACTTGCAGAAACGTCTCAAGGTTCAGCTTCTGTTGCTCGAGACGA
Organism: Acidimicrobiales bacterium; assembly: GCA_036787845.1. GTDB lineage: Bacteria > Actinomycetota > Acidimicrobiia > Acidimicrobiales > RAAP-2 > RAAP-2. Next base: position 1,945 of record DAIQOO010000106.1, on the reverse strand, counting down.
TGACCCAAATCGTGGAGACGCTCGTTCGTCTCGTCCTGAACGAGTGCGTCGGGTACCGCGCTCTCGACGACCAGTTCACTCAGCGCCAAGAGTACCGCGTCGCGCTGGGACATCTGCGCTTCGACGATACGCATTCGTCGCATCTGCGTGAGGATCGCGTCGCGCATCTCCTCTTCGCTCGTCCACTCCGTGTTCTCTTGTGCCCACTCGTCACTGAGTTCGGGTAGTTCGCGCTCTTGGACTTTCTTCAGTGTCAACTCGTACGTCGCGACGACGCCCTGGCCAACGGTGCCATTGAGCTTCAGCTCTTCGCCAGCTTTCATCCCGAGAATTAAGTCGTCGACGCCCTCGGTGATCGTGCCCGAACCGACGGTGTACATGAAGTCACTCATGTCGAGCGGTTCGACGTCGGTTGCGATCTGTTGTACGTGCACGTCCATCGTCACCAGGTCACCGGTGACGATTGGACGATCGACGTCGTTGAGGACCGCGTCAGTCTCGCGGAAGCGGTCGATCTGAGCGTCCACTTCTTCGTCGGTGACCACGGGCGAAGGGATGGTGACGCGAAGTTCTCGTTGGCCCCTGATCGAAATCTCGGGTCGCACTTCCACGTCAGCTTCGAAGATCAGGTTCCCGTCGTCCTCGCCAGCCGTGATGTTGATGTCGGGTTGCGCAATAGGGTCAATCAACGTATCGGCGACGGCCTGGGCGTAGAAGTCGGGAATGGCGTCACGAATGGCCTCGTTGCGCAACGCGGCCGGACCGCCTAAATGGGCCATCAGAACGTTCTTGGGTACTTTGCCCTTGCGAAATCCCTTGATGCTGACCTGTTTGGACAGTTTGGTGGCCGCGGTGTCGATGGCTTTGTCCATCTCGGGCTCGTCCACCACAACGGTCAACTTGACGTGATTGTTCTCAAGGGCGGTCGTCGTAGTGCGCATAAGAGACGCCAGCCTACCGGTTCATTTGAGAAGCTCTAAATCATGACGCATAGGCACTCGGCCAGCGACCTCGCGAGCGACTTGTCGCCGCGCACGTCCGTCGCCGACGCGTTGAGAAACGCGTCAGCACTGATTCGCCCCGCCGCCCGACGCCAAAACAGTGCCACGGGCGTCGTTAGTTCGAGGTCCGCAGGTCGCTCAGTTCGCTCAATGGCACTCGCTCGTCCACCTTCGACGCCGAGGAGGATGGTGCGCGCGAGCCGTCCGCTCAAATTAATCTGCACCACCGTGCCTTCGGGAGCGTTCGCTCGCTTGCCCAACACGTAGGGCAACGCCGCTTCGAATCGATTCACGACGATCTCTTCGCCAGGCCCGTGGTCGTCCGAGGGTTCTAAGAGTGCGTCTCGAATGTCTTGGAGATGAATCCAACTATCGAGCACGCGGGTCTCCATGAAACGATGAAACGGGCGCTCGCCCTCGGGACTCCAGCCAACCTTTTCCCACTCTTCGTCACTGAGCGAGCCGAGCCGTCCAAGAGACCGGCGGGTGGTAGTCCAAAAGAGGTCTAAGACGTCGGCGCCGCTGTTCGTGCGATACGCCGCCACGTACGCTTCGTTTATCTCACCGATGGGATTCTTCACGTACTCGGGCCACGGTCCTTCGTGACTCGGTACCGCTTCACCACGGAGCATTAATTCGAATCCAATGAGGTGACTGAGAACGTCGCGCACGGTCCATCCCGGACACGGCGTCATCGCGACGTAAACCTCATCAGATTTAGGGCGAAGGGTGCGCTCGATCGACGTCCAAGTCTGATCGAGTGCGTCAATAATCCACGCGTAGGCCACGTTCCTCCTTCGTTGCGCCACAGCCTACGCAGCGGAACGCGATTCTTCCGCGTCGTTGATTGTGTAACGATAGAGACCTCGGGAAGTAGCGCAGCTTGGTTAGCGCGCCTGGTTTGGGACCAGGAGGCCGCGGGTTCGAATCCCGCCTTCCCGACC
>DAIQOO010000253.1:0-1597 GCA_036787845.1 Acidimicrobiales bacterium | reverse complement strand
CCTGGCGCTCTAACCAACTGAGCTACGCCCACCAAGACCACCCAGTATTGCACAGTGCACCTCCGGCTAACTCGGGATCTGATGGCGTACGGTGAATGTCACACCTGGTGATGAGACTCATCACGTGGCCAAGCAAACTCCGTGTGTTCTCACCACGCTCACCCAGGCCTACGCCTACGACTTGGATCCCACACTCGAACAGATCTCGGCACTGCAAAGCCACATAGGCGGATCACGGTTCGCCTACAACGCGATGCTCGCTTTGGTAAAGGACAACTGGGACGAGAACCGCGCCAAGAAAGAAGAGGGAATCGAGGTTACCCAGGACGACTGGGTCAGCACTTCGCACTTCGGCCTTTTGTATCTGTGGGCAGAGCACCGCGACGAACTGGCCCCGTGGTGGAGCGAAAACGGATCGAGCACCTACAACGATGCGGCCCAGCGCCTGAGCAAGGCCTTTACCAACTTTCGAAAAGGCCGCGCGAAGTTCCCAAACTTCAAGCACAAGGGGCAAAGTGGATCGGTGCGGTTTATGGGACCCACTGTCCGACTCGTCGACTCGCAGCACCTGCGCATTGCTCGCATCGGCGAGGTGAAGACCTACGAGTCCACCCGCAAGCTCTTTCGCCACCTCACCCGGGGCACGGGCAAGATCGTTGCCGCGACTGTCACGACACGCTCGGATAAATGGCAGGTGTCGTTCACCGTCGATGTCACCCGTCAGGTTCCCGTTACCCGAGACCCCGAGAGGATCATCGGCGTCGACGTCGGCATAACGACCCTCTACACGGGTGCCTCTCCTGAGGGTGACCGGGTCCTGGAGGTGGCTAACCCTCATCATTTTCAAGAGGCCGAGAAGAGACTGGCCCACGCCCAGCGCATTGCCTCACGGCGCCAGGGACCCCAGCCCGGAGTGGCACCATCGAAGCGGTGGAAGAAGGCCAACGGACGGATCCAGAATATCCACACCGACGTGCGAAACGCTCGCAAGAATCTCATCCACGAGACCACGACCATGCTGGCCAAGAACTACGACGTCATCGTGCTAGAGGACCTGAATATCGCGGGCATGGTGAAGAACCACGCTCTCGCCAAGCACGTCTCGGACGCCGCCTGGGGTGAGTTCGCACGACAACTCGAGTACAAGACCACGTGGTACGGCTCTGCCCTGGTGCGTGTCGATCGGTTCTACCCCTCTTCAAAAACCTGCAGTCAATGCGGGACAGTAAAAGCCACACTGTCCCTTGACGAACGGACGTATCACTGTGGGACCTGTGGTCTCACGCTCGGTCGCGACCTCAACGCGGCCATCAACCTGGCCCGACAAGGCCTGCCGGGGACAAGCTCCGGTACTGGACGTGGAGGGGAGGTAAGACCCGCGCAGCAGAAGCTTGTTGCAACGGCTCACCCCGATGAAGCGTCAACTGAAACGCCACCAGAAGTCGGCGCGTAGGAGATAGTTCGGTTCAGATCTCGTTGCTGGAGGGTATTTGCGGTACGCCCTCTAGTCCCGAGTTTGCCGAATGGGGCACAGTGATTCTTGGCGTTGACGTAGAAGCGAGAACTGGTTCACTACGCTTAATTTCGCGGCCCCTGT
>DAIQOO010000252.1:0-1598 GCA_036787845.1 Acidimicrobiales bacterium | reverse complement strand
GTGGCGCCCCAAGTACCGCCGACGAATTTTGCGTGGACCGGTGGCGCGACGGATGGACGAACTTTTGCTCGAGATCGCTAAGGAAAACCAGTGGGAAATTGTTGCGTCCGAGGTCATGCCCGATCACGTCCACCTCTTCATTCGCGTGCGCCCCGCCGACTCTCCTTCCGATGTGGCCATGTTGTTGAAGGGCAGAACGTCAAGAGTGTTGCGCCAAGAGTTTCCTTGGTTGCGTCACCGCCGAGTCCTTTGGTCTAAGTCTTACTTCGCGGCATCAGTTGGCTACGTCGCTGAAGCCACCGTGAAGCGATACATCGAACATCAATGGGGCGACGACACGTGAGACGCGCCTATAAGCTCCGCCTGCGCCCCACAGCCAAACAGCACGTCGCCCTCGGCCAATGCCTCGAGGCGCAGCGCACCCTCTACAACGCTGCCCTGCAAGAACGACGCGACGCTTACGAACAAGTCGTGCGGCGCTCTCCCAACTTCTACTCGATGCAGCGGCCCGAAGGACCAATCAACTACGGACTCCAGTCGGCCCAGTTGACGGCGATTCGAGACCACGTGCCCGACCAGGCCACGTGGTCCTTCTCTTCCCAACAGGCAACCCTGCGCACGCTCAACCGAGCGTTCGACGCCTTCTTTCGACGAGTCAAGGCGGGTGAAGCGCCGGGCTATCCGAGGTTCAAGCCCGTCCACCGCTTTGACTCGGTGCTCTGGCCCAAGAACGGCGACGGCGCGAAGTGGGTGCCCGAAACAAGTCGGGTCTACCTCCGGGGGATTGGCCACGTGAAGGTGACCCAGCACCGCGAAGTCGAAGGCATGGTGAAGACCATTCAGGTCAAGCGCGAAGGGCGCCACTGGTATCTCGTTCTGTCGTGCGACGACGTGCCAGTGAAGCCACTGGCGCCCACCGGCGCGGTCGTGGGTGTTGACGTCGGGGTGGCGAGTTTTTTCACGACCTCCGAGGGTGAGCACGTTGACAACCCGCACTACGCGAAAGTTGGGGCCGACCGGTTGGCTACGGCGCAACAGTCGCTCGCTCGAAAGCAACGTGGTTCGAATAATCGTCGAGCCGCACGAGCGACCGTCGCCGCTCGCCACCGCAAGGTCGCCAACCAACGGCGGGACTTTCACCACAAAGTTGCCAGACAACTGGTTGAAGAGTACGACGTGCTGGTCGTGGAAGATCTCAAGGTCGCGAACATGACCACGCGGGCAACGCCAGTAGCCGACCCCGAGAACCTCGGCCAGTTTCTTCCAAACGGGGGCAGGGCCAAGACCGGCCTCAATCGAAGTATTAACGACGCGGGCTGGGCTCAGTTTCGCTCAATCCTGGAAGCCAAAGCGGAAGAAGCTGGGCGAACGGTGATGAGCGTAAACCCCCGGTACACCAGTCAGGCATGCCACGAATGTGGACACGTCGAGGCGGGTAACCGTGTCAGTCAAGCGGAGTTTCGATGTCAGCGATGTGGGCACGAGGCCCACGCTGACATTAATGCCGCTCGCAACATCCTCAGGGCTGGATTGGCCCTTCTGGTCGCGTCAGCGCCTTGAAAAGAAGCGGGCGGCTTTTAGTCCGTCCGAGAAGTCAC
>DAIQOO010000251.1:0-1602 GCA_036787845.1 Acidimicrobiales bacterium | reverse complement strand
GGAAGATCGAGATGATTCGTTGGTTCGTCGAGGATGAGAAAGTTCACTCCTTGGCCCTGAAATATCGCGAGTTCGACGCGCGTGCGCTCACCCGGCGACAAGAGTCGCGCCGGGCGCGTCACGTGGCTCGCCTTAAGGCCGAACTTGGCCAGGAGCGAACGAGTCTCTGACTGGGTGAGATGGCATCGATCGCTCACGTAGCGAACGAGATCATGATCCCCTTGTAACGACCGGCGGTCCTGGCCGAGTACGCCCGCTACCACGCTCGGGCCCGTCCAGCGCGTGCCGCTCGCGATCCCAACTGTTCCGAGCAACGCCGCAATGAGCGTCGACTTGCCCGAGCCATTGGGTCCGGTGAGTGCGACTCTTTCGCCCCACGCGATCTCTAAGTCGATCGGACCCAACGTGAACGCGGGGCGCTCCACGATGAGATCACGCAGTCGAAGAACAACGTCACCGGCGCGTCGTACTTCGTCAATGGAGAATCGAAGATCCCACCCTTCGAAGGGTTTCTCCACTTCCTCAAGTCTTTCGAGTGCACGTTCGGTTTGGCGTGCCTTATGCGCTTGCTTTTCCGTTCGGTTGATGCGAAAGTCGCGTTGGGCCGTGTCGTGATCGGGCGGATTCTTGATCGCCTTGCGCACGCCGTCAACGGCCCATTGGCGCTGACGCTGCGCTCGATTTGATAGCTGATCCTTTTGCTGTTCGTACTCTTCGAAGGCCTCCTTAGCGAGACGTAGCGCGTTGGCCTTCTCCCTTTCGTAGCCGGCCCAACCGCCGCCGTACTCCTTGGCGCGATGGTGGCGTTCGTCGAGCTCGAGTACTGAAGTAACGGTGCGATCCAAGAACGCGCGATCGTGGGAGACGATGATCGTCGCGCCCTCTCGGCGGCGAACCCAACTCTCGAGTCGAGCAAGTCCAGCGAAGTCAAGATCATTCGTCGGTTCGTCGAGCAGCACTACGTCAAAGTTCGATAGCTCAATACTGGCGAGGGCAACCTTGGCCTCTTGTCCGCCCGAGAGCGCTGACACGTCGAACTGCGCCACGTAGCCCACGCCAAGATCGTTCAGTACCGTCGCCATTCGTGCGTCGAAACTGCTGGTCCCAAGCGACTCGTAACGGTGCAACGCCTCGTCGTAGTCGCGCTCTGCTTCTCGAGAGCCGCTCGCCAATTGTTCCGCTGTCGCCATGAACGCGGCCTCGGCGTCGGAGACACCCGTTCTGCGCGCCAGGGCGTCACGGACACTCTCGCCGGTGCGAGCTTCGTGTTCCTGAGCGAGGTAGCCAACCGTCGCGAGTGGTGGATCGACGCTCACCCCGCCGCCGTCGGGGAGGAGTTGGCCCGCGAGAATCTGTAACAACGTGGACTTACCCACGCCATTCGGCCCAATGACGCCGAGACAACTTCCTGGACCAACCGTGAGCGACACGTCACGAAGGACGGCAAGTCCCGCGCGGTCGTGGCTCACTTTGAGCGCGGAGAGTACCGCAGGGGTGACGAGCGAAGAGCGAGAGACGTGCGATTTCGGCATCTGAATTCTCCAGGAACGAGGGACAAGGTTCGGTCGAGAAATCAGGTATTAACGCACGTTGAAATGCTAC
>DAIQOO010000020.1:13583-20508 GCA_036787845.1 Acidimicrobiales bacterium | reverse complement strand
GTCGCCACGATGAAGGGCGTACTGCCGTCGCAGTTGGCGGACGTACTGCTTCGAGTGGGCGCGATCACCGCGATGCAACTTGATATCAATCCCTACTGGCCCATCGTTGGTGTTTCGACGACGCCCATTCACAGGCCGGGCGGGAGTTATCCCGTCCAACTTCCAGGCTCGTATCACAGCGCGAGCATCTACGAAATGGGTTGGACCCGTGACTTCTTCGTCGCGGTCGCTGAACCTTCGTCGTGGACCTGTTCGTGGGCGAGCCGAGGCGTCAAGGTCGCCGTACCCGGCGTGCAGGTGCAACCACTGAAACGTGTCGGAACTCACTGCGCCGTGCCCTAGGCGCACGTTCGTTTTTCCAAAGCTTCTCACGGTGAAGTTCGTAACGACGTGACCAAGGTCGTGCTAGCAAGAACGAGCAACCAAGAGGCCAGGAGTCACCTCACGCGCTATGCCTAACATGGTTCTGTGGCAACGACGCTCGATTCGCAGTGGCCCTCGGCGGCGACGCTGTTGCACTCGCGTGTCGTTCCAGATAGAAAGAACGTCGCGCTACTCGGCGTTTCGACGTACGCCACCTCGCTTTCGCAACGTTCGTCGATCAGTACCCCAGAAGCCATTCGCCGTGCTTTACAGCGCTACTCCACGTGGTCCTTTTTAGACCGCGTGGATCTCGCGTCGTGCGTGGCGATCGTGGATTATGGCGACGTTGCCGACCCCGACGACGACGGGGAATTCGAGCGCGTCGCGGCCCTGTTGTCGTCCGTCGCCGAAGTAGTCAATCTGACGCTCGTACTGGGTGGCGACAACGCGGCGACGTGGCACACGCTGCGAGCTCTGGCCGCGGGCAACTTCGAGAAGTACGGGCTGATCACGTTGGACGCGCACCTCGATCTGCGCGAAGGCAGGTCCAACGGTTCACCGGTTCGCCAACTCCTCGAGGACGGCCTGGACGCGCGCCACGTTGTCCAAGTCGGTCTCGGTGACTTCTCGAATTCCGCTCCCTACGCACAGCGCGCCATTGACGCGGGTGTGACGGTCATCGATCGCGACGCCTTCCGTCACGAGGACGTCACTGCTATAGCGCAACGAGCACTGCACGTCGCTGGGGCTGGCGGGCGAATGATCTACGTGGATATCGATCTCGACGTGTGCGACCGATCAGTGGTGCCGGGCTGTCCGGCCGCGGCACCGGGTGGACTCAGTGCCGATGAGGTGCGCTGCTTCGTGCGTGAGGTGGCTTCGTCAGTGAAGGTCACGGCGATTGACTTCACTGAAATTGATGTCGAACAAGACAGCCCCGACGAGCGCACAGTTCGACTCGCGGCGCTACTGGTCTTAGAAGCGCTCGCGGGCGTGCAGAGGAGAACGTCGTGACCGTCGTGATCGGCCTCGAGCCAATGTCAAGAGCAGAGCTCATCAGCGTCGCGCGCCTGTTCGAGCCGCTCGCATTGAGTGACGAGGTACTCGAGCGTCTGCGCGTCCAGCGTGCCGCAATCGACGTGCTCGTCGACAGCGGTGAACCGATTTATGGTCTCTCGACGGGCTTTGGGTCTCTGGCCACGACGTCGATCTCGCCCGAGGAACGCAAAGACTTGCAGCGTTCGTTGATCCGCTCACACGCCGCCGGCGTTGGTCCAGAAGTGGAGAACGAGGTCGTACGAGCGATGATGGTGTCGCGGCTGACCAATCTCTGCAGTGGCGTTTCGGGCGTGCGACCATCTACGGCGTTGGCCTACGGCGCGCTCTTGAACGCCGGCATTACGCCAATCGTGCATGAGTTTGGTTCCTTGGGGTGCTCGGGAGACTTGGCACCACTCGCCCACGTGGCGCTCGCCTTGATGGGCGAAGGTGACGTGCGCGACGCCGGTGGCACGCGCCGACGGGCTGTCGACGCGCTCGCCGAGGCGGGTCTCTCGCCCGTTGAATTGGCGGAGAAAGAAGGACTCGCCCTCATCAACGGCACCGACGGCATGTTGGGCCAACTCGTGTTGGCCCTCGACGACGGCATGGCACTCATGCGCCAAATCGATCTCGCCGCGTCGATGTCGATCCAAGCCCTCCGCGGGACCGATCGGGTCTTTTCCGCAGAAATCCATGCGCTGCGCCCCCACCCCGGACAGTTGTTGAGTGCGCAGAATCTCGCCGTATTGCTCGCGGACTCAGGCATTGTCAGTTCGCACCTCGACGACCCTTCCCAAGTCCAGGACGCGTATTCACTGCGTTGCGCGCCCCAGGTGCACGGCGCGGCGCGCGATACCTTTAGTTTCGCGACGCGCGTCGCCGACGTCGAACTAGCGGCCGCGATTGACAACCCCTCAGTGCTCGCCGACGGGTCGTTAGTTTCGAATGGCAACTTTCACGGCGCGCCGGTCGCCTACGCGCTCGACTTTCTCGCCATCGTCCTCGCGGACGTCGCCTCCATGGCCGAGCGTAGGACCGATCGACTACTCGACGTCAATCGCAGCTTCGGTTTACCACCGTTTCTCGCCCACAAGGCCGGTGTCGACTCGGGTCTGATGATCGCTCAGTACGCTCAGGCGGCGCTGGTCACCGAGATGAAGCGGCTCGCGTCGCCAGCGAGTGTGGACTCGATTCCCTCGTCGGGCATGCAAGAAGACCACGTGTCGATGGGTTGGCACGCCGCTCGAAAACTGCGTAAGGCCCTGGACGCCTTTCGTGACGTCGTCGCGATTGAACTGCTCGCGAGCGCGCGCGCCTTGGCACTTCGTGCTCCACTCGTCGCCTCACCCGTCACGGTCGCCGTCATGAATCGTGTCAACGCCGCGTCGGGTGGTCCGGGACACGATCGCTGGCTCTCACCCGAGATCGCCGCGGTAAGTGAGCTCGTGGCGTCGAGAGAGTTGCTCGACGTCGTGGCCCGATTCGTCGAGCTGCACTGAGAGAGGGGAAACGCGTGCAAGGTGCTCGTCCAGTTCGTGCGGCAAGGGGATCCACCCTGAGCACGCTCGGCTGGCCTCAAGAAGCGGCGCTGCGAATGCTGCAGAACAACCTCGACCCCGACGTTGCCGAACGGCCCGACGATCTGGTCGTCTACGGCGGTACCGGTAAAGCAGCGCGTGACTGGCCTAGTTTCGACGCCCTCGTACGTACGTTGCAGACCTTGAAGGGCGACGAGACCATGGTGGTGCAGTCTGGTCGACCAGTTGGCGTGCTGCAGACGCACGAATGGGCCCCACGGGTTCTGATCGCGAACTCGAACCTCGTACCCGACTGGGCGACGTGGCCAGAGTTCCGCCGACTCGAAGCGCTGGGCCTCACGATGTACGGCCAGATGACCGCGGGATCGTGGATCTACATCGGGACCCAAGGAATTCTCCAAGGAACCTACGAAACGTTCGCGGCCGTAGCTACCAAGCGCTTCTCGGGCACGTTGGCGGGCACCCTCACGCTCACTAGTGGCGCGGGCGGCATGGGCGGCGCGCAGCCGCTCGCGGTCACGATGAACGATGGGGTCTGTTTGTGCGTGGACGTGGACCCCACGCGACTGCAGCGTCGGGTCGATCAGCACTACCTCGATGAGTGGACCGACGATCTCGACGACGCGCTGGCGAGAGTCCTCGAAGCGAAGAAGAACCGTGGCGCGCTAAGCGTCGGGCTGTTGGGTAACGCCGCGACGATCTTGCCTGAGTTGTTACGTCGAGGCGTCGAAGTGGACATCGTGACCGACCAGACGTCGGCGCACGATCCGCTGAGCTACCTTCCCGAGGACATCGACTTGAATGACTGGCACGACTACGCGGAGAAGAAACCAGAAGAGTTCACTGACCGCGCAAGGGCCTCCATCGTGCGCCACGTCGAGGCGATGGTCGGCTTCATGGACGAAGGGGCCGAAGTCTTTGATTACGGCAACTCGCTACGGAGCGAGGCGCAATTGGGCGGCTACTCGCGCGCTTTTGACTACCCGGGCTTCGTACCCGCGTACATTCGACCGTTGTTCTGTGCAGGTAAAGGTCCTTTTCGTTGGGCGGCGCTGTCGGGCGACCCCGCGGACATCGCCGCCACTGACCAGGCCGTGCTTGATCTCTTTCCCGATAATGACTTATTGCGGCGCTGGATCACCAAGGCCCAAGACCGTGTCGCGTTTCAAGGGCTGCCGGCACGAATCTGCTGGCTCGGGTACCAAGAGCGTGACAAGGCCGGCGTCGCCTTTAACGACCTCGTCACGTCGGGCGCGGTAAAAGCGCCACTCGTGATTGGACGCGACCACCTCGACAGCGGCTCGGTCGCCTCACCGTACCGAGAGACCGAAGCGATGCTCGATGGTTCCGACGCGATCGCCGACTGGCCGCTCCTCAACGCGCTCATCAATACCGCCTCGGGCGCGTCGTGGGTCTCCATTCACCATGGTGGGGGTGTGGGCATTGGTAGGTCCATCCATGCCGGCCAGGTCTGCGTCGCGGACGGCACCGCGATAGCGAGAGAGAAACTTCAGCGGGTCCTCACCAACGACCCCGCCATGGGCGTGCTTCGTCACGTGGACGCGGGCTACGACATCGCTGAAGTGACGGCCGAGCAGACGGGACTGCGCGTTCCCATGCGCGAGAGCTAATGACGACGCGCGTCATCACCAACATCAGTGAGCTGACGACGAACGATCCAACGATCGGCGACTGCAGCGCGCTGGGACGACTATTCGACGCGGCGTTGGTCATCGATGACGAACGGGTGCTGTGGGTCGGCGCCAACGCGGACGCGCCCGATGCCGACGACGTACTGGACGCACAAGGATGTGCGGTCATTCCAGGTTTCGTCGATTCGCATACGCACCTCGTCTTTGCCGGGGAACGAAGTGACGAGTTCGAAGCGCGAATGGAGGGCGTGCACTACGACGGTGGGGGAATCGACCGCACGGTAGCGGCGTCGCGCGCCGCGACGAACGACCAGCTGAGGGACGGCACGAGGAAGCGCGTCAACGAGCTTTTCGCGGGTGGCGTGACGACCGTTGAGATCAAGTCGGGTTACGAATTAACAATTGAAGGTGAAAAGAGAGAGCTAGAGATCGCCTCGGAGTTCAGTGACGAAGTCACGTGGCTCGGCGCGCACGTGGTGCCGCCAGAGTACAAAGCGTCTCGAGACGCGTACATCGATCTCGTGGTGACGTCGATGCTCGAGGCGTGCGCGCCGAAAGCGAAGTGGGCCGACGTGTTCTGTGATCGAGGTGCCTTTAGTGTCGACGAAGCGAGAGAGGTGCTGACGAGCGCACGCGCGAAGGGCCTGGCGCCACGTCTACACGCCAACCAACTCGATCACAGCGACGCCATTGCCCTCGCCGTCGAACTGGACTGCGCGAGTGTCGACCACTGCACTTATATCGACGATCGCGATATCGATCTACTCAGTGGCTCAGCCACCGTCGCCACGTTGTTACCGGGTGCTGAGTTCTCGACCCGCTCGCCCTACCCGTCGGCTCGTCGCATGCTCGACGCCGGAGTGACGGTGGCACTCGCGACCGACTGCAACCCCGGATCGTCGTACGTGACGAGCATGGCCTTCGTTATCGCGATCGCGGTTCGTGAGATGGCGATGAGCGTGGATGAGGCGCTATTCGCGAGCACCAAGGGCGGCGCGCTCGCGCTACGCCGTGACGACGTAGGGTTCCTCGGCGTCGGAGCTCGAGCAGACTTCGCGATACTCGACGCGCCGCGAGCCGCTCACTTGGCCTATCGCCCCGGGGGCAACGTCGTGGCGTCCACGCATCGCGCGTGGCGACCCTGAAACGATGCGCCCCTTCTTTCGCTACAGTGCCCTAGAGATTGCGACGCCGTTGAAGCGGTGACGCGGTGAAGAAGAAAGAAGGCGTGATGGCAAGAAACCCTTACGACGAGTTACCCGAGGTAGGAACCTTTAGCGTCTCCTCCGACGACGTCATCAACGGTGGGGCACTGTCGAGTCCCCAGCTGAGCGGCATGATGGGCGCGGGTGGATCTGACACGTCGCCACAACTGACGTGGTGGGGTTTTCCGGAAGGAACGAAAAGTTTTGCCGTCACGGTCTACGACCCAGTGGCACCAACGGCGTCAGGGTTCTGGCATTGGGCGGTTGCCGACATTCCCGTTACCACGACGTCGCTGCCCGCAGGCGCGGGTGATGAAAAGGGGAGTGGTCTACCTGTAGGCGCGGTGCAACTAAACAATGACGCGAGCATCAAGCGTTACGTTGGCGCGGCGCCGCCCGCCGGTCATGGTCCGCACGACTACTACGTCGTCGTGCACGCGCTCGACGTCGAAAAGCTCGGTCTGCCCGAGAACGCGACGCCGGCGTACCTAGGGTTCAATCTCTTTCAACACACGCTCGCTCGAGCAATGATCGTTGGGACCTACGAGCAGCCCTAAAACGCTTGTTCTTAAGACGCTTTGTCGATTCTGATGTCGCCGGAGACGGTGTAGTGACCGTTGCCCTAGAACGTCAAGGTGCTTTCTAAATTTGGCCGAGGATCAAACGTCATCGCTGAACCCGTAAAGTGCTTCTATGAGCACCCCAATTCCCCCAGCCACTCTGGCGACGACGCTCGGCAGCCTTCGAGCGTCTGATTACGAGCCCTTGTCTGTTCGCGGTGAAATTCGTCGAAACTTAGAGAGTCGCCTCGCGGCCGGGCTCTCCCTTTCGACGTCGGTCCTTGGTTACGAGGACACCGTCTTGCCCCAACTCGAGACCGCATTACTGGCCGGACACGACATCATCTTGCTCGGCGAGCGCGGTCAAGCGAAGACGAGAATCATTCGCTCGCTCTTTGAGCTGCTTGACGAGTGGTTGCCAATCGTGGCGGGCTCAGACGTCAGAGACGATCCCTTTCACCCAATCTCGGCGTACGCGATCGATCTTGTTCGTGAAAAGGGTGACAAGACCCCCATCTCGTGGGTCCATCGCTCCCAGCGCTTCGCGGAAAAACTAGCGTCCCCGG
>DAIQOO010000020.1:11348-13483 GCA_036787845.1 Acidimicrobiales bacterium | reverse complement strand
CCCATCTCGTGGGTCCATCGCTCCCAGCGCTTCGCGGAAAAACTAGCGTCCCCGGATACGTCAATGGCCGATCTCATCGGCGAGGTCGACCCCATCAAAGTCGCCAACGGACTGTTTCTCGATGACCCGAAGGCGCTCAGCTATGGCCTCGTGCCGAAATCCAACCGCGGTATTTTCGCGATCAACGAGTTACCCGACCTCGCGGAGCGGATCCAAGTTGGCCTGTTGAACGTCCTCGAAGAGCGAGACGTGCAGATACGGGGGCACCTCGTTCGCCTCGAACTCGACGTGCTGGTCGTAGCTACTGCCAACCCCGAGGACTACACCAATCGGGGCCGTCTCATCACGCCGCTGAAGGACCGCTTCGGCTCCCAGATACGCACGCACTACCCCTATGAGGTGACGACGGAGATTGCAATCATGCACCAAGAGGCGCACCTGCCAACAGCACCGGTGCCCATCAAGGTGCCCTGGTTCATTGACGACATCGTCGCGCGCGTCAGTCACGTCGCTCGACGCAGTCACGTGATCAGCCAGAGTTCGGGTGTCTCGGTACGGCTATCGATCGCTAACTACGAAACGGTCATCGCCAACGCGTTGCGTCGCACACTGCGCACGCATGACGCGGTCGTAGTGCCGAGGGTGAGTGACTTAAGCGCCATGGTCCAGTCCACGCAGGGCAAGATCGAGTTCGACACCATGGACGACAATGACGGTGATCAAGTGATCGCGGCCTTGGTGTCACTCGCGGTGCGCCAGTGCTTCGCCGAGCACGTGCTCTTAGAAGAGGCGCCAGAGATCGTCGAGGCCTTTAACTCTGAAGCAATCGTGCACACCGGCGACGATCTCCCCGACCAGGACTATCTGGCGGTGCTCGCGGCGATGCCGGCGCTGTTGGCGCCGGTAGAGCGCATCGCGGGGCCCAGCGCGAGCGACGGCGAGAAGGCGTCGGCCGTTGAGTTCGTGCTCGAGGGTCTCTACCTGACCAAGCGCTTGGCGAAGGACGCCTCAGGTGCCAGGGCGCTGTATCGCTCAAGGAATCGATAGGTGCCCGTTCGCTACGGCTTTCGTCGCTTTGGTGAAGACGACGACTTCGACGATCTCGACGTCGAAGAGATGTTGGCGCTCTTGGCCGATGACTACATGGAATCGGGCGACCTCGACGACGCGATGGATCGACTACTGCGCGAAGGCTTCACTACCGAAGACGGTAAGCGCGTCGAAGGACTTCGCGAACTCTTAGAGCGCACGCGTAAACAGCGTCGCGAACTTGAACAGCAGGCCGACCCCGACGGTGAAATGCAACGATACCGCGAGTGGCTCGACGAGATCGAAGCGACCGAATCGAGCGAACTCGACGAATTGCTGGCCGAGGCTGAATCGTCCGGTGACGAACGCCGCCAGGAGGTCACGCGCGACCTCGTCGATCAAAAGAAGATGCAACGAGACCTCATGAGTGATCGTCTAGGGGACCGACTGGGCGAGTATCGCGACTACGAATTCGTGTCGTCTACAGCAAGGGAAGAGTTCGAACAGTTATTGAGCGAACTCGAGCGCGACGTGCTGAATACGTACTTCGAGAAGAGCAAGGAGTTCATGGGTCGCCCCGACCCCGAAGAGCTGGCGCGCTCGCGCGACATGATGGACGCACTGTCGACGATGATCGAACAAGATCGCCGTGGGGAAGAACTTGATCCCACGTTCGAGGACTTCATGGAGAAGTACGGCGACTTCTTTCCAGGCGCCGAGAACTTAGAAGACGTCATTCGCATGATGGCTGAGCGAGCCGCCGCCGCCGAGGCGATGTTCAACTCTCTCTCGGCAGAGCAGCAGGGCGAGCTTCGCTCGCTCTTTGACGAGATGATGCAGAACATGGAACTGAACTTTTCGATGAATCGATTGGTCTCCAATCTGCGACTCGCGACTCCCGATATCGACTGGCATCGGGCGCACCGCATGCGCGGCCAAGACGGCTCGTCCTTCTCCCAAGCGGCCTCGGTCGCCGAACAACTCGGGCAGTTAAAGGGTCTTGAGGAGTTTCTCGGCCAGAGCAACGCCGCCCAGGGACTACCCGAAGTCGACATCGAGTCAGTGCGGCGAAACTTGGGCGACGACGCCGCGCGTCACGTCCAGCG
>DAIQOO010000020.1:8530-11248 GCA_036787845.1 Acidimicrobiales bacterium | reverse complement strand
TGCACCAAGGCCGGCATCACGATCAACACCTTCGCGCTCGACATCGAGCGCAGTCAATTTCCCTTCGTGGAGCAGATCGCACGCGTGAATGGGGGACGGCTCTTCTACACCGACGTCGACGACCTCGGCGCGTTCGCGCTCGACGATTTCGTGAAACACCGTAAAGCGGGATAGGCCAAAGTCCCTTTGACCAGGTAGTTCGAAAATTAATTTGCATTTTGAGTAAATCCCCGCAACAATGACACAGTTGTAATTACAACGGTGGTAATAGCCGCCGTCGGGGAGGATCACAACGTGGAGATCGTCGAACTCTTGAGCGGTATGGAAGATCGTGGATGGCAGGCTCGCGCGAACTGCATGGGCGTGGACCCTGACCTGTTCTTTCCTGAGCGTGGCGCCTCGACCCGTGAGGCCAAGGAAGTCTGTCGTGGTTGCGTGGTGCGAGACGACTGTCTAGAGTACGCGCTCGATAACGGGGAGAAGTTCGGTATTTGGGGCGGGATGAGTGAGCGCGAACGACGCCGGTTGCGTCGGGCACGCGCTCTTGAACGCCGAGCTCAGGCGGGCTGAACTAGCTCAGGCGCGCTTCGATGGTGCGCTCGAGGCTAAGTCCAAGTTGTTCCCAACGCGTTGAATCCTCGGCGCGAAGGACGGCTTCTGGAATCAATCCGATCAACTCTGCGTGATCAATCACGCCGTCCTTTATGAGGCCAAGCACCCGGTCGTAGACGAATGATGGTCCAATCCTTGTCGGATCGATGAGATTGCAGCTGATCTGCACGTAGTCACCGATCTGAAAGGCGAGAGCCCGCACCTCGGCCTGGCGAATCGATTTCGCGATCTCGCGCCCTTCTTCGAGTGAAATTCCCGAAACCCAGAGATTCCAGGCTACGAGCACGCCTCTGGCGCCCAGCGCGCTCGCGCCGTGTAGCGCGTGGGGGACACGTGGGCCCATGTCGGGCGCGAGGGTTCGAAAGGCTTCGCGGCGAACCTCGGGCAACGTCCGAAACGATCCATCGCGCAGTTCACCGTAGAGGAAGACGGGTACGTCGAATGAGTGGGACATCCACGCGGCGGTCTCATCGCGCAAAGAGCGTGCTTCGTCCATTCGCGACTCCTCCAGCGCGACGAAGGGCACGACGTCCACGACACCAAAACGTGGGTGCACGCCCTCGTGCTGGCGTAGATCAAGCCGGTCCATGGCGCTGACGATCAGTGACACGACGCCGCGACGAAGTTCGTCGCGATTGTGGATCAAGGTGAAGACACTGCGATTATGGGTGACGTCGGCGTGACGGTCGCGCAGCGAAGGACCGGACGCGTAACTGAGTGCGTCTAGAACGTCGAGTCGCCGTCCCTCCGAGACGTTGACGACGCACTCAAACAAGGCGCTCGCTTAGAGCGCGTCGCGGTAAAAGAGACGCAAACGGCGGCGTTCGCGAAGTAGGCGGCGGCGTTCACGCTCGCTCTTGCCACCCCACACGCCGTGGTCGATGTGGGAATCGAGTGCGTACTCGAGGCATTTCTTTGATACCGAACACGTCGCGCAGATTCGTTGCGCGACGATGACACCCATACCGTCGCGGGGAAAGAAGGTGTCGGCAGAGTACTCGCGACACTTTCCGTCGGCCATCCATTCAGTACCCATAGCAACCTCCCTTCCTTACTTCTACACTCACAGTAGCGACTGGAACGGTCATCAATCATTACGTTTTCGTTTCGAGTTCACAAGCGCGAACTTACTTAAAAGTGTCTTAGAGAGGGCATCTGGCGGACCAGTAGAATGCCTAAAGTACACGCTTTTCGAAGGAGCCCCGTGAGCCAAGTCCCGACCGAAGAAGTCGCCGAAGTCGTCGACCCGGTGGGTCACGTCCAAGTTATCTACCTAGGCCCTGTCGCCCCCCACTGGGAGTGCCGCATGGTCTTTGGTGACGAAGAGCAGATTCAGGCCTTCGTCGACCGGGTGGACGCGCGGCTTCGTTTCTTACCGCCCCACGACCCGCAGTTCCGTCGCAATCGCGAGCGCGTGAATCGTGACGCCGAACGAGAGAATCTGCTCGTCGAATGGAACCTCGGTTACGACGAAGAGTCTTAGGCGAGCGGCGAGTTCGTCACTCGCTCGTACCAGGCATTTGGGTTATTCAGTTCGCTCGCGCTCGGTAGACCGTCGACGCGCAGCAACGCACCAAACACACTGAGCGAATGCGCCTCGGTGAGCGTCGACACGAACGCCGTCGCGGCGTCGTGGTGAGGACCTTGGGTCGCGATCCCAAATAATGCCGCCGCCGCGTCTTCGCCACGGGCGTCACTGCGACGGTGGCGCGCGTACGCCTCAGCGAGCGCCGGACGTGGTCCGAGCAAGGTCTGGGTAATGTCCAAGGCCGCGGCACTAAAGAAGGCGAGCAACACGCTCGCCGCCGCGTTAATGGCTCGAGTCGCGTCGCTCTCCTCGGGCACCGTGATGCCATCCAGCAGGGCCGCGGGATCGTTCATGATCTCGTTGATGTCGCCTTGTTCCATCATCGTCTGCAGTCGTCCCATGAGATTGCCTTGGATGGCGTTGCTCTCGTTCACGGTGTCAATGAGGAGCGCGCGTAGCGCGTCACTCGTGCCGGGCTGGCTCAAGACCAGCGACGCGACGAACTCTTGAGCGAGGGCGAAGACGTAGACCTCGTCGCGCTCGAGCGACCATTCGTTGGCGAAATTTGCCAAATTGTT
>DAIQOO010000020.1:0-8430 GCA_036787845.1 Acidimicrobiales bacterium | reverse complement strand
ACGAGCGGCGCGAGCTCCTCGAGTCGTTGGCGCTCGATGGGCAGGGGGTTGGGATCGCCGTCGTCGCCCTTGGCGATGTTGAGCGCCAGTTGTGTCGCGGTCGTGTACCAGGCGTCAGGGCCCTGTTGGCTCAGCATCGAGAAGATGTCGCCGAACATGTCGCCGAAGGGGTTCGAGGTCACGGAACCAACTTAGAGGGACAGCCCAACGTCACGGTCACGTGGTGGGCCTTCATGTTGTGGTCGAAGGTGAGACTCGCGGTCGTGTAGGCGGGGGTGAGATATAGCGTCGAGACGAGTTGCGTCCAGTCGTTGAGCGCCGCGCCGTCCCAGTTCGTGATGACGTCACCCACGACGATGTTCGCGTGGGCGGCGGCGCTGTAGGGGACCACTTTCGTCACGCGCACGCCGCCGCCTTGCTCATCGGTTCCCGTGACGCCAATTTCGCCGTGGCAACCACGTCCGGTGGCGACGACCTCAGCGACTTGCGCCACGAACCTCGCCGAGTACCACTGGTGGCGCGACGACAGTACCGCGACCACGTGTCCGCTTTGGTCGATGGCGATGGCGTCTACGTACTTCGACAACGTGGTGTCGGAGTTCGTCGCGAGGTAGCGCACGACGCCCTGAGCGTTGTTCGATGGATCGCCCAATGTCGTGAGTGACCAGTCGAACTGTGGCGCCTTCGTGGAACCACTCACGACCGCGGCGACCGCGGTGACGGCGGTACTCGCGGGCATGGCGTCAAGTTTCAGCGCCGCGATCGGGGTGCCTAAGCGCACGATGGAAAAACCCATGACGTTGTCGCGTCCAACGAGGGTCACCGAGAAGTTGAGCTTCGTCGCGGTGGATCCGCTGATGAGCGCGTTGACCGGAATGACCGTCGTCGTCACGGCGAGGTTGTGCGGTAACACGAGTGCGCCGACGTGGCTGACGTGACCAGGGGTGCTGATGGTCAGATCGACGGTGTGGGCTGCCGCCAGGCGACTCGTCGCTGGCAGCGCGTTGAGCGTCGTGGCCAAGTGCGCGGGGAGGTTCGCGACGGGCGAAGTCGCGCCTCGATTTACCATCAATACAACGCCTCCGACGACTAGCAGCACTGCCATCAGGCCCGCGACGATTCTCGGGCTCAGTGTGTGAGGGCGCGCGTTCGTGGTCGTGGCCAGCGTCTCAAAGCTCGGCAACTCACTCGGATGGACCCAGAGACGGCTCTCAGCCGCGGGTCGTGAGCGGCGACGAGGTCGCCACCATCTAGAGAATTTCCCACCCAACACGAAGTAAAGGCTAGTAACGAAAGGGTTCTCGATGGGGTCGCCCTAACATCACTACTCATGGCATTGGACGTGGCACTCGATATTGGTACCTCGCACACCCGCTTGGCGACGATCCAGCGCGGCGTGGTGTTCGATGAACCGACGATGGTCGCCATCGATACCAACTCCGGCGTCGTCGTTGAACTAGGTCACGGCGCCCTCGAGCTCGTCGGGCGCACGTCGCGCCACGTGGTTGTCTTTCGCCCCTTCGCCCAAGGGGCCACGGTTGACTTCGACGTGACCGCTCGACTTATTGAAGCACTCTTTGAACGGGCTGGCGTGTCGAAGCTCAGTCGCGCCCGGGTCGTGATGAGCGTGCCTTCGCTGGCTACCGCCATTGAGCGCCGTGCGCTACGCCAGGCGGCGATTCAAGCTGGCGCGCGCGAAGTGAGTCTGGTCGAGGCGCCACTCGCCGCCGCAATCGGACTTGGTCTGCCGGTTCAAGACCCCATTGGTTCGGCCGTGACGCTGCTCGGCGCGGGCGCGTCGGAGGCGGCCGTTATCTCACTTGGCGGCATCGTCACGAGTGGCGCCCGTCGATTAGGCGGCAACGACGTCGACGCGGCGATCGCCACGGCGTTGCGACTCACGATGGGCATCGTCGTCGCGCCGTCGGTCGTCGAGATGCTCAAGTGCAATTTGGCCTCGGCGCTGGGTCGCACGATCGGACTCTCCGAAGTAGTGCTCGCGCGTAGCGTCGATAGGGGAAATTTGGTCGAGGTCGACGTGGACGCGGCGTTGGTGAACGCGGCGCTGCACGACGTCCTCAGCTCGACGATTCGAATGATTCAAGAGTGCTTGAGTAACACGCCGCCGGACCTTTCCCAAGACGTGAGTGCGCGTGGCATGACGTTGGTCGGTGGACACGCGAACCTACAAGACTTCGCCGAACTCGTCGCGACCAGTACGGGGGTTGAGGTCAGTGTGGCGAGTCAGTCGGACCTCGTCGTCATTCACGGGCTGCAAGCCTGCCTCGAAGAGATGGCCTCGTTGCACGCGCTCTTTCGAAGTGCGGATCGCTAAGACTCTTCTTTACGTAGTTGGCTGACGGCAGAACGGACCTGCCAGTCGCGATCTTCACCGGCCGCGTCCAGGGCGGCCTCAACGTCGGGGCCTTCGAAGTTCGACAGCGCCACGATGGCGCGACGTCGAATCGCAGGTTTGTCGTTGAGCGCCAAAAGAATCGTCGCGCGTGAGCGCTCGTCTCCAATCGAGCCGAGTGCCGCGATGGCCGACTCTCGACATCGAGCGTCCTCGTGCTCTTGTGCAACGCCACAGAGTTCGACCACGGCGTCAACGTAGAGATGCTCTCCGAGAGCAAAGACCGCCGCGTCCACCACCAGAGCGTCATCGTCGCCAAGGAGTGCGACGACATCTCGCAACACGCTTGGGTCATCGAGCGGCGCGTGCGCAACCTGTTGCAGTGCCTCACGCCGCATCTCGACGTCATCGTCGTTAATCACGTGGCGCCACAGATCTGGGTTCATGAGCGACTTGCGAACGAGACCACGCAGCGCCAGTACGCGGTGGCGAAGAACGGCGGTGTCGAGGGTGGCGAGCAGTAGCGCGGCGCCGTTGTCGCCTAACGCGTAGCTCGCGCGAAGGAGTTGATTCTCGAGGGGCTCAACTAGCGTTGCGTCATCACCTTGCACCCACCTATTCCACCATCAACGCCGGGTCGCCGTCTATTCTCCCGGCTTATCGTGTCTTTGGCGCTCGTGATAGCACTCGTCCTAGGCCTTCAGCAATGGCATACAACGCAGTTCGCCATCACGCCCGGCGACGCGACGCCAGTGGCCCCACTCGTGAAGATCATCGGTGTCACCACCAATGCCCATCACGACAAGATCATGCTCACTGACGTGTATCTCCAATCGTTGACGGCGTGGCAGTGGTTGATTTTCCATTTCCAGTCTCACGTGCAGTTCGTTGGAGAGAATCAACTCGTCCAGCCCGGCATACCCGCTGACGAACTAGGCGCGCAAGGATTTTTGCAGATGCTCGACGCTAAACAAGCGGCCGAAGTAGCCGCGTTTCAATCGCTGGGCTGGACGATCCCTGCCACACCCACTGGCGCCATCGTGACCGGTGTCGTCGCGTCCTCACCGGCGAGGTCGGCCGGACTGAGCGTCGGTGATCGCATAGTTGGCGTAAATGGCACCACGCTGCGCACGTCGTGTCAATTGATTCGCGACGTGCACCTCCTCGCGCCCGGCACCAAGGTCAAGTTCAGCGTCGAACGCGTAAAGATCACAACTTCCGGCAAACTGTCGTGGGGTAGAGCGACGATGGAAACGGTACGCACGGGTGTAGACCCAGGTGGCGTGGGTGTCTCTGGATGCGCGGGCGTGAGCGGGAGTGAACGATCGTGGATCGGCATCGCGCTCGAAGACGGCATTAATTACGAATTTCCGGCACGCGTGACGATCAACACAGCCAATATTGGTGGCCCCTCGGCGGGACTGGCGATGGCGCTGACGCTCATTGACGAACTGAGCGGCGGTTCACTGACTGGTCATCACGCCATTGCCGCCACCGGCACGATCGACGTCAACGGCAACGTCGGTGACGTTGGCGGGGTCGCTCAAAAGACCGTCGCCGTCGAGCGGGCCGGTGCCTCGTATTTCATCGTGCCCCAAGTAGAAGTCGCGACTGCACGAGGCGCCGCTTCATCGGCACTGAAGGTTCTCGGTGTCACGACCCTCGCCCAGGCGCTGCGCGACCTGCGCGCGCTCGGTGGGGCTAAAGCCCAGCCCCTCACGCAGCCCTCGTAAGACCAAAACGAGGTGCTCGACGCCGTAGTCTGGATGGAATGGACGACCGACGAATTCTTACAACCACGCGCCAGTCGTCGTCCGAGATCACAAGAGTGAATTTCACAACGCTGCGAAAAGGCGGCGTCGATCCCAACGAAGTTCGACTCCATCTCGAAGCGGCCGCGCGAGAGATGGGTCATCTCGAGAGCCGTATTCGAGAGCTCCAAGATCAAGTGAGTGAAGCCCAACGTCGAGCGGCGAATCCCACCTTTGACGAGGCGACACTCGCTGGCGCCCTCGGCACCCAGAGTGCTGCCATCCTTCGCTCCGCACACGAAGAGGCCGGGCGGGTCACGGCGGAAGCCCAAGAACGAAGCGCACTGGTCTTTGTCGAGAGCCAACAGCGCAGTGCCTCGCACCTTATTGAGGCCCAAGAGCGCGCGACCGCGCTCATCACTGAAGCTGAGAACACCGCTACGCAGATCGACCACGACGCTCGACTGGCGGCCGAGCGACTAATCGACTCGGCGAAGGTCAACGGTGAAGCACTCGTCGATCGCGCTCGCGAGCAAGGTCTCGCAATCGTCGACCAGTCGAACGAAGCGCGCCGCTCGGTCTTGAACGATCTCGCCGTCAAGCGCAAGGCACTGTTTTTGCAGATCGAACAACTTCGTGCGGCGCGCGACACGTTGGGGACGTTCGTTTCCTCGGTTCGCCAACAAGTCGAGGACGTGTTGAACGGCATTCAAAGCTCTGACGAAGTCGCGCGCACCGCGGCCCTCGAAGCACTGCGCCAACACCCGCAGGCACCCGAGCCAACAGAAGAGGAACTCCTTGCGGGCACGCCTCTGCGTCAAGTGCCCGAAACGCCAATGGAAGAGCCAGAGGATCCAGACGCCGCGAAGCCTCGGGTCCGAAAAGCCACCAAGAGTGTCGCGCCAGTCGAAGAGTCGCTGCTCGAGGACGATCCCTCGGGTACCGACGTCGTAAATGAAATATTCGCCCGCCTTCGAAAGGCGACACTCGAAGAGCGCGGTGCCTCTCCGCATGCTCCTAGAAAGGCGCCCGCACACAAACTGGAAACTCCCGTCGGCGAACTGTTTCAACGCCGGGACGAGGCACTCGAGGAGTCCCTCGTCGTACTCACCCGTCGCGCCAAGCGTGCGCTCCAAGACGACCAAAACATCATGCTCGAGCGACTTCGTGACGTAAAGGCGATGATCACGACCGAGCTCGAAGACGAGCACGCGCAGCGCGCACGTTACGCGGACGCGGCCTTCGAAGCGCTCGCGCACGCTGCAGGCGCGGGCGCCCAGTTCGCCAAAGACGAAGGCGGAATCGCGGGTGCCGACGTGTCGAGATCCGCGATCGACGAATGCGCGGCCGACTTAGCCGTGACGATTGTCCTCGCCCTTCGCAAGCGCATCTTGGCTGACGGAAGCGGCGACGGCCAAGAGCGCGCCAACGCCGCCTACCGGGAGTGGCGCGGCGCACGCGTGGAGCGACTCTGCACCGACGCCGCACGACGGGCCTTTCACTTAGGTGTCGTCACCGCCGCCCTCGGTCGACCACTACGATTCTTTGCCGCGCCGACGGACCCGCCGTGTGACGCGTGCGCGCTTGACGCGTCGACGGGCCAGCGTCTCGCGGGCGAGAACTTTCCTAGCGGTTCACCGTATCCACCGCTGCACGCGGGCTGTGCCTGCACTGTTGTACCCGTATAAGAAAGTCGTAGGCTCAACTCGTGCGTAGTCCCACCGACGTCCCCAAACGACCGCGCCGCCTCGGACGGCTCTCGCGCCGCTTTTGGTTTGGACTCATTTTTGTCGTCCTCTTGGTCGGGTTTCTCTCACTTCGCAACTTGGCGGTGCTCTGGACGGATCAGATGTGGTTCTCCTCGTTGGGATTCTCGAGTGTCTTTTCCACTTTGTTCTTGTTAAAGGTCGGACTTGGTTTCACCTTTGGCGCAATTTTCTTCTTCATCATGTGGGGCAATCTGTTGCTCACCGATCGCTTCGGGGCTCGCGATCTCTCCTTTGACCCCGAAGACGAAGTGGTGCGACGCTTCCAGAACGTTGTTCGCCCCTACGCCAAGCGCGTGTACGCGGCCATCGCGCTCGTTATGGGCCTGGTCGCGGGCCTGAACGCCACGGGTCAGTGGCAGGCGTACATTCTCTTTTCGCACTCACAACTGTTCCATCAGACCGATCCCGTCTTTCACAAGGATCTCGGTTTTTACATCTTCACGCTGCCCTTCGTGTCGTACGTCATCACGTGGTTCCTCGTCGTGCTCATCATCGCGCTTCTCGTCACGACCGGCTTTCACTTTCTGAACGGAGGGATTCGCACTACGCGCGCCACCCCGAGAGTGTCACCGCGAGTAAAGGCGCACTTGTCGGTCATTGGCGCCGCGATTGCGTTCATGAAAGCGGCTGGCTACTTGATCGCGAAGTGGGAGCTCGTCAACTCGACGAACGGCTACGCGCAAGGCGCGAGTTACACCGACGTGCACGCTCGCATGCCCGCGCTCACCATCCTCTTCTATCTTTCGCTGGCTTCGGCGGCGATCTTGCTCTACAACGTTCGCTCGAGGGGTTGGTCGCTGCCGGTTGTCGCCGTTGGTCTGTGGGCTTTTGTGGCGCTCGTCATCGGCGTGCTGTACCCGACGTTCCTTCAAGCACTCAAGGTAAGTCCGAACCAGCAGTCGCTCGAGGCGCCCTACATTCAACGCAACATCACCGCCACGCGCGCCGCCTTCGGCCTTGACAAAGTGCAGTATCACGCGTTCGCTGGTTCGACCGCGATTACCGAAGCTCAGATCAGGGCCGACGCGCCCACGTTGAACAACATTCGACTTTGGGACCCTTCGAACACGATCGCGTTGGAGACGGTCAACCGACGTCAGTCGATTCGCTCGTACTACAACTTCACGACGCTCTCGGTGGATCGATACTTCGTGAGTGGCAAATTGACGCCAGTTCTAATTGGCGCGCGTCAACTCAACAGCTCGAGCCTGCCGTCCCAGAGCTGGGTCAACCAGCACTTGCAGTACACGCACGGCATCGGTGCGGCGGTCGTTGCCGCCAACCAAGTTGACTTGGCGACCGGCAACCCCGTCTTTGACGTTTCCAACGTCCCACCAATCTCAGCAGCCGGTCTGCCGATGTTGACCGAGCCGGACATCTACTTTGGTCTCAACGATCCTGGCTGGGTTGTCGCGAATTCCAAGCAGCCCGAACTCGACTACCAGGTGAACGCCGGTACGAACGCCGGATCGCCAGTTGAGACGCACTACTCGAGCACTGGTGGCGTCGCGGTTGGGACTATCTTCTCTCGCGCGGCGCTCGCGCTTCGCCTGGGCGATTTTAACTTTCTCATCTCGAACCAGATCGATTCGAAGAGTCGCGTGCTCTTCGTGCGCGACGTTCGACAGATGGCCCAAAAGGCCGCGCCGTTCCTCACGTTTGATGCTCAGCCCTACGCCGTTATCGCGAACGGCGAGGTGCAGTACGTGTTGGATGGCTACACCACGACCAGTCAGTACCCCTACAGCGAAAACGCCTCGCAACTGGGTGTCTCGACGGGCGGACTGCCGGGCAGTTTCAACTACGTGCGCAACTCGGTCAAGGTCGTCGTCAACGCCTACAGCGGCGCGATGAAGTTCTACGCGAATGACCCCAATGACCCGATTCTGAAGTCCTACCGGTCGGCCTTTCCTTCGATGTTCCTGCCCATGAGCGCAATGCCCTCGACGATCCGCACGCACCTTCGTTACCCTTCGGACATCTTCTCGGTGCAGGCGGCGACGCTTGGGCGCTACCACATCACCTTGGCGAGCGCCTTTTTCAGTGCGTCGGACCGTTGGGAGATCTCACCAACGACCGGAGCCGGCTCGCCCTCCCAAGCTCTCGCGCGCACCTCGGTCGTTGACGCCGCGGGCAACCTTGTCTCGACCACGTTGTCGCCGATGAGTCCGGTCTTTCAGGTTGGCTCACTGCCGAACGCCAACCACCAACAGTTGCTCGAGTCGATCGATTACGTGCCCTTCGGTAACTCTTCGACGGTGCAGAGCCTGACGGCCCTTATGGTGGCGACGAGCGATCCGACCAATTACGGACAGTTGAGCGTGTATGAGACCCCGCGCGGCACGACGGTGACGGGTCCCTTGCAGGCCGACTCAGAGATTCAACAGACATCTAAAGTCAGCTCGAACATCACGCTCCTGGACCAACACGGTTCGAGCGTCATTATGGGTAACAACTTGACGGTGCCGCTCGACTCCAGCGTGCTCTACATCCGACCTCTCTACGTGACGAGCACGGCGAACCCGATGCCGCAGTTGCGCTTTGTGATCGCGGTCTT
>DAIQOO010000250.1:0-1635 GCA_036787845.1 Acidimicrobiales bacterium | reverse complement strand
GGCAACGTGTGCACGCCAGCCGATAGCGCCGAGTACCCACGAATTAACTGGAAGTACTGGGTGACGAGAAAGATGAAGCCAAAGAGACAGAAGAAGTTCGCCGCGATCGCGCCCGCTCCTGCGGAGAACGTTCGGTTCGCAAAAATCCGAACGTCCAGCAGCGGACTATCACGTCGAAGTTCATAGAGCACGAAACTCACCAACGACACCGCAGCGAAAAGAAAGACGCTCAGCGTCGTCGCACTTCGCCAGCCCCACGACGGTCCCTCAATGATGGCGAGTGTCAACAGTGTGACGCCTAGTGTCCCGAGGACCAATCCGACAAGATCAAGACGGCGTCGCAGTGGGCCCTTTGACTCGGGCACGACGTAGGCGGCGGCGACAATAGCGACAACGACCAACGGCGCGTTGATCAAAAAGATCGATCCGTACCAGAAGTGCACGAGCAGCGATCCCCCGACGATGGGGCCAATCGCGATCGCGACACCGCTCGTGGCGCCCCAAATACCAAAGGCCTTCGCGCGTGCTCGAAGATCGTCAAAGGCGATCGTCAATGTAGAGAGCGTCGCTGGAAAGATGAACGCCGCTGAAGCACCCATCAGCGCGCGCGCTACTAACAACGTCGACACGCTGTGCGAAAAAGCAGCCAGGAGCGAAAATGCCCCAAAGGCACCTAGAGCAACGAGCATGACGCGCTTTCGCCCAAGACGGTCCGACAGTCCTCCCCCGGCGAGCAAGAGTCCAGCGAATGGCAACGAGTAGGCGTCAACGACCCACTGGAGCGATGAGTTCGACGCGTGGAGATCTCTTGACAGGATCGGCAGCGCGACGTTGACGATGGTGTTGTCGATTACGACGATCAATACCACAAGACACAACACGCCAAGAACCCACCAGCGACGATCGTGAATGGATGCGGGCATCTGTCCTCCTATGGAACAATGTTCCACAACTATAGGACAATGTACTATACTCGTCAAGTAGTGGCACGAGCGACACGAACCCCCTCAAAGAAGATTGGTCCCGAAGTATTAGGTGCCGCCCTCGAGATCTTGAACCACGAGGGACCCGACGGCTTCACCGTTCGAGCTATTGCCCTGCGAGCGAACGTGGCGCCCATGGCGATCTACAACCACTTTGACGGGATGAAGGGCGTCATCGAAACCCTCTGGATTGAGGGATTTGAGATCTTGCGCGACGCCATCACTATTCACACGAATGACGCGAACGATGATCTCATGAAGGCGGCGTTGGCGTACCGTTCCTTTGCCTTAGAACATCGGGGCTTCTACACGGTGATGTTCATGCACCGCTTTCGTGGATATCAGCCCTCTATATCGTCAGCACAACTCGCGGCACAGACGTTCCAATCGTTGGTCACCAACGTCGAGCGCTGTCAAGAGAACGGATTCTTCCCCCACGCCTTGGCGAACGACGCCGCGCAAGTCATTTGGTCAGCCTGTCACGGCTACGTCGCGCTCGAACTCCTTGGCATCAATTTCGCCTCCGAGCGAGACCATACGTTTCAACTTTTGCTCGAAACCCTACGAGACGGATTTCGCCAACGCAGCCTCACCTAGTTGCCCCGGCCAGTGTCCGAGTCGCTCCGGCGAGAGCAACATGTCAGTGAGATCA
>DAIQOO010000249.1:0-1639 GCA_036787845.1 Acidimicrobiales bacterium | reverse complement strand
TGGCTAGTCCTTGGCCGTAGGTGTCGTGAAAATGAACAGCGAGGCGATCTCGACTGAGGCCGGCGTCACTCAAGTCGTCGAGCACGTCGATCACCTGCCCAGGTGTCGCTACTCCAATTGTGTCGCCCAGCGAGATTTCGTTGCATCCCATTGCAGCGAGCTCCGCCGCGACCGCCGTTACTTGCGACGAAGCAACGTCTCCCTCCCAAGGATCGCCGAAGCACATGGACACGTAGCCGCGAACTGCGAGACCCGCGTCCGTCGCTCGCTTCACTACTGGGGAGAACAATTGCAAGGATTCGGCCACGCTCTTGTTGAGATTTCGTTTCGCAAAGCTTTCCGTCGCACTGGCGAAGACAGCAATTTCTTTCACGCCAGCGGCGAGCGCGCGATCAAGGCCACGTTCGTTGGGAACGAGCACCGGGTGGCGACCAGGAAGTGGTCCAAGAAGCGCTATCAGATCTTCCGCGTCGGCTAACTGCGGTATCCACGTCGGGGGCACAAAACTCGTCAGCTCGATGGTGTTCAGTCCTGACGCCGCCAAGCGACGAACAAACTCCGCTTTGATCTCAACGTTGAGGATCGCGGCTTCGTTCTGCAGCCCGTCGCGCGGCCCAACTTCGTAGACCGTGACGTGATCGGGTAATCCAGCAATCTCCGAACGCTGGGGGCTTCTCATGACGGTGCGCTCGCGTCAAAGTGCGTCGGCGTCGCGTTTCGATTGAATTCTCGGGTCATGTTGTTCATCATCTAACTTCACCCCTTCATTAGTTCCATCAATCAGACGTCCAACCGCCAGTGTACGAAGAAGCGTTCCACGTCAAATTTTCGCTCCCGTCGCCGATGTCGCGTTGGCGGGGCCCGGAAGTCTCAAAGGTGCTAGAGAAGTAAGAGTGTCGTAACGACGCTCGCTCGATCACGCGCCGCCAGTGAGACGAGGCCCACGGTCGTGGTGATCAAATGTCGCCAATCAGAAGGAGAACTTCCATGACACTAAAGGGCAAGGTGGCCTTGGTCACGGGATCGACGAGCGGCATCGGGCTCGGCGTGGCGCGAGCGTTAGCGGCCGAGGGAGTAGACGTCATGCTGAACGGATTTGGTGATGTCCACGAGATCGAGAAGATCCGCAGTGGCCTCGCGGAGGAGTTCTCCGTGAAGGTTCATTACGACGGAGCGGATTTGATGAAACCAGATCAAGTGGCCGCGATCGTCAAGAAAACCCAACACGAACTTGGCAGCCTCGACATTTTGGTGAACAACGCTGGTATTCAGTTCGTGGCACCGGTGCAGGAGTTCCCAGAGTCGAAGTGGGACGCAATTCTGGCGTTGAACCTCTCCGCGGTGTTTCACGGCATGAAGGCCGCGATACCGGGGATGAAGGAGAAGAAGTGGGGGCGCATCATCAACATCGCCTCCGCGCACGGTCTCGTCGCGAGCCCCAACAAGGTGGCGTACGTGGCGGCAAAACACGGCGTGGTCGGGGCTACAAAAGTCGCCGGCATGGAGTTGGCGAATGAGGGCGTCACCGTGAACGCCATCTGTCCGGGCTGGGTGCTGACCCCGCTCGTCGAGCAACAACTTGAGGACCGGGCTCGCAAAAATGGCACTGACGTGGCGACCGAGACGACGGAATTGTTGC
>DAIQOO010000248.1:0-1639 GCA_036787845.1 Acidimicrobiales bacterium | reverse complement strand
TGGCTAGTCCTTGGCCGTAGGTGTCGTGAAAATGAACAGCGAGGCGATCTCGACTCAGGCCAGCGTCACTCAAGTCGTCGAGCACGTCGATTACCCGCCCAGGTGTCGCTACTCCAATTGTGTCGCCCAGCGAGATTTCGTCGCATCCCATTGCAGCGAGCTCCGTCGCGACCGCCGTTACTTGCGACGAAGCAACGTCTCCCTCCCAAGGATCCCCGAAGCACATGGACACGTAGCCGCGAACCGCGAGACCGGCGTCCGTCGCTCGCTTCACTACTGGGGAGAACAGTTGCAAGGACTCGGCCACGCTCTTGTTGAGATTTCGTTTCGCAAAGCTTTCCGTCGCACTGGCGAAGACAGCAATTTCTTTCACGCCAGCGGCGAGCGCGCGATCAAGGCCACGTTCGTTGGGAACGAGCACCGGGTGGCGACCAGGAAGTGGTCCAAGAAGCGCTATCAGATCTTCCGCGTCGGCTAACTGCGGTATCCACGTCGGGGGCACAAAACTCGTCAGCTCGATGGTGTTCAGTCCTGACGCCGCCAAGCGACGAACAAACTCCGCTTTGATCTCAACGTTGAGGATCGCGGCTTCGTTCTGCAGCCCGTCGCGCGGCCCAACTTCGTAGACCGTGACGTGATCGGGTAATCCAGCAATCTCCGAACGCTGGGGGCTTCTCATGACGGTGCGCTCGCGTCAAAGTGCGTCGGCGTCGCGTTTCGATTGAATTCTCGGGTCATGTTGTTCATCATCTAACTTCACCCCTTCATTAGTTCCATCAATCAGACGTCCAACCGCCAGTGTACGAAGAAGCGTTCCACGTCAAATTTTCGCTCCCGTCGCCGATGTCGCGTTGGCGGGGCCCGGAAGTCTCAAAGGTGCTAGAGAAGTAAGAATGTCGCAACGACGCTCGCTCGATCACGCGCCGCCAGTGAGACGAGGCCCACGCTCGTGGTGATCGAATGTCGCCAATCAGAAGGAGATCGTCTATGACGTTACAGGGCAAGGTGGCGTTGGTCACGGGCTCGACGAGCGGCATCGGTCTCGGTGTGGCGCGAGCGTTGGCGGTAGAGGGTGCGGATCTCATGATGAATGGATTTGGCGATGTCGACGAGATTGAAAAGATCCGCACTGGTCTCGCCAAAGAGTTTTCCGTGCGAGTCCTCTACGACCCAGCGGATCTAATGAAACCAGATCAAGTGGCCGGGATCGTCAAGAAGACCCAAGACGAACTTGGAAGCCTCGACATCTTGGTGAACAACGCTGGCATTCAATTCGTTTCACCGATTGAGGACTTTCCAGAGGCGAAGTGGGACGCAATTCTCGCGCTGAATCTCTCGGCGGTGTTTCACGCCATGAAGGCCGCGACGCCGGGGATGAAGGCGAAGAAGTGGGGGCGCATCATCAATATCGCCTCGGCACACGGTCTCGTCGCGAGCCCCAACAAGGTGGCGTACGTGGCGGCAAAGCACGGCGTGATCGGCGCTACAAAAGTCGCCGGCTTGGAGTTGGCGAATGACGGCGTCACCGTGAACGCCATCTGTCCGGGCTGGGTGTTGACTCCCCTCGTCGAGCAACAACTTGAAGACCGGGCTCGCAAAAATGGCACTGACGTGGCGACCGAGACGACGGAATTGTTGC
>DAIQOO010000247.1:0-1642 GCA_036787845.1 Acidimicrobiales bacterium | reverse complement strand
TGGCCGCGGCGATTGATGAAGTCACGAACGAAGTCGTGGCGCAAGTTCGTGGTGGCGTAAATATCGTCATCCTCAGTGACCGTGGCACGTCGAAGTCGCACGCAGCGATACCGAGCTTGTTGCTCGCCTCCGCCGTGCACCATCGCCTGGTTGATGAGCATCTTCGAACGAACGCTGCTCTCATTATCGAAGCCGGTGACGTGCGCGAGGTGCACCACGTCGCGTTGCTGCTCGGTTTTGGGGCGTCGGCCGTGTGTCCGTACCTCGCGTACGAATCGATCGACGCACTTATCGAAGAGGGAGAGCTCACCGATCTCACGGCGTTTGAAGCGCGCTATCAGTACGGCAAGACGCTGAATAAGGGCGTCGTAAAAGTGATGTCGAAGATGGGCGTGAGTACCGTTTCGAGTTACGTCGGTTCACAGCTGTTCGAACCGATTGGCGTGTCGGACGACATTCTCTCGCGCTACTTCCCGGGTTTTCGTTCTCGCCTGGGCGGTGTCACCCTCGAGCGTGTGGCCGGCGACGTACTGCAATGGCACGAGAGCGCCTACAACGTCGACCAAGGCGAGCGTGTGGAGATCACGAATCGCGGCGAGTACCAATGGCGTCGTGACGGTGAGTTGCACCTCTTCAACCCTCGCACCGTCCAGAAACTCCAACACGCGACGCGCGCTAAGCGCTACGACCTCTTCAAGGAGTACTCCGCGCTCGTCGACGAGCAGAGTAGTGGCAAGTTGACCTTGCGATCACTGCTGACGCTGGTGCCGAGTTCAACGCCCCTGGACATCGACGAAGTGGAGAGCGTCGCCTCCATCGTCAAGCGTTTTAGTACCGGTGCAATGTCGTACGGTTCGATCTCGAAAGAAGCACACACCACCCTCGCCATCGCAATGAACCGCCTCGGCGCGAAATCCAATACCGGAGAAGGCGGAGAGGACGAGGAGCGTTTTGACGTCTCCGATCCGCGCCAGAACGAACGCTCCGCAATAAAGCAAGTCGCCTCGGGCCGATTCGGGGTGACGAGTCGATACTTGGTCAACGCTGACGATCTACAGATCAAGATGGCACAAGGTGCCAAGCCCGGCGAAGGCGGGCAACTTCCCGGATCGAAGGTATGGCCCTGGATCGCGAAGACGCGCTACTCAACGCCGGGCGTTGGTCTCATCTCGCCACCTCCGCACCACGACATTTACTCCATTGAGGATTTGGCGCAACTTATTTACGACCTAAAAAGCGCTAACGACGAAGCTCGTGTGCACGTCAAACTCGTGAGTGAACAAGGTGTCGGCACCATCGCCGCGGGCGTCGCGAAGGCGCACGCCGACGTCATCTTGATCTCAGGACATGACGGCGGCACGGGCGCCGCGCCCCTTACGTCGCTCAAGCACGCGGGGACGCCCTGGGAGTTGGGACTCGCCGAAGCGCACCAGACACTGGCCGCGAACGGTCTTCGTAGCCGCGTAGTGCTCCAAACGGACGGGCAGATAAAGACCGGGCGCGACGTCATCGTGGCGGCGTTACTCGGAGCTGAAGAGTTTGGATT
Source organism: Acidimicrobiales bacterium (assembly GCA_036787845.1). Lineage (GTDB taxonomy): Bacteria > Actinomycetota > Acidimicrobiia > Acidimicrobiales > RAAP-2 > RAAP-2. Next base: position 96 of record DAIQOO010000247.1, on the reverse strand, counting down.
CGCTACGGCACCGCTCGTGGTGTCGGGATGCGTGATGATGCGCGTGTGTCACCTCGACACCTGTCCCGTTGGAATCGCGACCCAGAACCCCAAGCT
>DAIQOO010000246.1:0-1648 GCA_036787845.1 Acidimicrobiales bacterium | reverse complement strand
GCCCGAGGTCTTCCACTTCGGGTTCACGCGCGGCGTTGTCAATGATGGTTCGACCATCGGCCAACACCGACGCCATTAAGAGATTGTCGGTCGCGGTGTGACTCGGGTATTCGAGCGTGATGCGAGTCGCCTTTAACCGGGGCGAGCTGGTCGTGGCGTGGATCGAAGAGCGGTCGTTGTGAAACGTCGCGCCCATGGCGCTGAGTCCCTCAGTGTGAAAGTTGATGGGGCGCTGGCCGAAGTCGTCGCCACCAGGTAGCGCCATGTTGACGACGCCACAGCGCGCGAGCAGCGGACCCAGAACGACTATCGACGCGCGCATCGCCTCAAAGAGATGCGCGGGCGCGACTGGGTTGATCAGGTCGCACTCGGGCACGCGCACGCGCAGTTCGTGAGGTGCGGGCTCGTCGACCCGACATCCGAGCGCCACTAAGAGCTCGGACATGATGCCGACGTCACTGATTCGTGGCACGTTGGTCAGATGATGTTCGCCCGACGCGAGCAGACAGGCGGCCATCTGCTTAAGGACCGCGTTCTTTGCCCCGTAGGCCCGAACCTCGCCGTTGAGTGCACCAGCGGGCTTCACTACGAGAGACGTCACCCTTCAAGTATTGCCGCTCGTAGAAAGTGACCACGACGTCATTTGGACCACAAGAAGGTGCCGAGTACGCTGGCCTTGTGCTGCCTCCAACCAGGCCCGATCGTAACCTCGCTCTCGAGTTAATTCGTGTTACCGAAGCCGCCGCCATCGCGGCGGCGCGTTGGGCTGGGCGCGGCGATAAGAACGCGGCGGACGGGGCGGCGGTTGACGCAATGCGTTTTGTCTTGGGCGCGGTCGCTATGGACGGCATCGTGGTCATTGGTGAAGGCGAAAAAGACGAAGCGCCAATGCTCTACAACGGTGAACGCATCGGCGACGGACGTCCCCCAATGGTTGACGTCGCCGTCGATCCAGTGGACGGAACCACGTTGACCGCCATGGGTCGAAACGGTGCGGTGTCGGTGATTGCTCTTTCAGAGCGCGGCTCCATGTTCAATCCCGGCCCGTGTTTTTACATGAAGAAGATCGCCGTGGGTCCTAGAGGACGCGGATCAGTGGATATCAACGCGTCCGCGACGGACAACTTAACCGAACTTTCCAAGCGATTGGGCAAGCCCGTGCAGGAGTTGGGCGTCATCATTCTCGATCGTCCTCGCCACGTCGACCTCGTCGCCGAGGTGCGTGAAGCTGGCGCGCGCGTGCTCTCGATCACCGACGGCGACGTCGCCGGTGCCATCGCGACGGGCTGGCCGAACTCGGGCGCCGACGTGCTCTTAGGTATCGGCGGCACGCCCGAAGGCGTCATCGCGGCAGCGGCCCTCAAGGGACTGGGCGGCGAAATTCAAGGTGTCTTGCACGCGCAGAACGACGACGTGCGAAAAGAAGCCGAAGCCCTCGGGTACGACTTCACGAGGGTACTGATGACCGACGATCTCGTCGCGAGTGACAACTGTTTCTTCTCCGCGACCGCCATCACCGACGGCGACTTTTTGCGTGGTGTTCGCTTCTACGACTTTGGCGCTACTACCCAGTCGCTCGTAGTTCGTTCCCGTTCGGGCACCATTCGAACAATTGAAACGTTCCACCGCCACGACAAACTCCAAGAGT
>DAIQOO010000245.1:0-1648 GCA_036787845.1 Acidimicrobiales bacterium | reverse complement strand
GCCCGAGGTCTTCCACTTCGGGTTCACGCGCGGCGTTGTCAATGATGGTTCGACCTTCGGCCAACACCGACGCCATTAAGAGATTGTCGGTCGCGGTGTGACTTGGGTATTCGAGCGTGATGCGCGTCGCCCTTAATCTGGGCGAACTGGTCGTGGCGTGGATCGACGAGCGGTCGTTATGGAACGTCGCGCCCATGGCGCTGAGTCCCTCAGTGTGAAAGTTGATGGGGCGTTGGCCGAAATCGTCGCCGCCCGGAAGCGCCATGTTGACGACACCACAGCGCGCGAGCAGCGGACCCAGAACGACGATCGACGCGCGCATCGCCTCGAAGAGATGCGCGGGCGCGACTGGGTTGATCAGGTCGCACTCGGGCACGCGCACGCGCAGTTCGTGAGGTGCGGGCTCGTCGACCCGACATCCGAGCGCCACTAAGAGCTCGGACATGATGCCGACGTCACTGATTCGTGGCACGTTGGTCAGATGATGTTCGCCCGACGCGAGCAGACAGGCAGCCATCTGTTTGAGAACGGCGTTCTTTGCCCCGTAGGCCCGAACCTCGCCGTTGAGTCCACCAGCGGGCTTCACTACGAGAGACGTCACCCTTCAAGTATTGCCGCTCAAGGAAAGTGACCACGACGTCATTTGAGCCCCAAGAAGGTGGCGAGTACGCTGGCCTTGTGCTGCCTCCAACCAGGCCCGATCGCAACCTTGCTCTCGAGTTAATTCGTGTCACCGAAGCCGCCGCCATCGCGGCCGCGCGCTGGGCTGGGCGCGGCGATAAGAACGCGGCGGATGGGGCGGCCGTTGACGCAATGCGCTTTGTCTTGGGCGCGGTCGCTATGGACGGCATCGTGGTCATTGGTGAAGGCGAAAAAGACGAAGCGCCAATGCTCTACAACGGTGAACGCATCGGCGACGGACGTCCCCCAATGGTTGACGTCGCCGTCGATCCAGTGGACGGAACCACGTTGACCGCCATGGGTCGAAACGGTGCGGTGTCGGTGATTGCACTTTCTGAGCGCGGCTCCATGTTCAATCCCGGTCCGTGTTTTTACATGAAGAAGATCGCCGTGGGTCCGAGAGGACGCGGATCAGTTGATATCAACGCGTCCGCGACGGACAACTTGACCGAACTCTCGAAGCGCTTGGGCAAGCCCGTGCAGGAGTTGGGTGTCGTCATTCTCGATCGTCCTCGCCACGTCGACCTTGTCGCCGAAGTGCGTGAGGCTGGCGCACGAGTGGTCTCGATCACCGACGGCGACGTCGCTGGAGCCATCGCGACGGGCTGGCCGAATTCGGGCGTCGACGTGCTCTTAGGTATTGGCGGCACGCCCGAAGGCGTCATCGCGGCGGCGGCCCTCAAGGGACTGGGCGGCGAAATTCAAGGTGTCTTGCACGCCCAGAACGACGACGTGCGAAAAGAAGCCGAAGCCCTCGGGTACGACTTCACGAGAGTACTGATGACCGACGATCTCGTGGCGAGCGACAACTGCTTCTTCTCCGCGACCGCTATCACCGACGGCGACTTTTTGCGTGGTGTTCGCTTCTACGACTTTGGCGCCACCACGCAATCGCTCGTAGTTCGTTCCCGCTCGGGCACCATTCGAACAATTGAAACGTTCCACCGCCACGACAAACTCCAAGAGT
>DAIQOO010000105.1:1512-6010 GCA_036787845.1 Acidimicrobiales bacterium | reverse complement strand
GTGAGTCGTCCCACCTGCGTCGTCGTTCTCGCCGCTGGCGAGGGAACGCGGATGCGCTCGTCTCGACCCAAGCCCTTGCACCAACTCTGTGGGCGGGCCATGGTGCTCTACGTACTTGACGCCTGCGCCCAAGACAACGTGCGCGCCACGGTCGTCGTGGTGGGGCATCACGCGACGTGGGTGGAAAAGGAGTTGCGCGAAGGCGCGCGCGACGACGCGGCACTGACCTTCGTCGAACAGAACGAACAGTTAGGCACCGGTCATGCAGTAAGCGTGGCGCTGTCGAGCGTGGCCGACGCGATCGGTGCCACCGACGGCGACGTCTTGATCGTGCCCGGCGACACCCCGTTGCTTCGTCGCGCGACCGTGGCGCGTCTGCTCGATGAACATCGAGCGTCGGACGCCGCGTTGACCGTGCTGAGCGCTCGAATGGACGATCCCACGGGCTACGGGCGGCTCGTGTACGCCAAAGATCACAGCGTCGAGCGCATCGTCGAAGAGCGTGACGCGAGCGCTGAACAGCGCGCCATTGACGAGGTCAACACTTCGATCATGGTGGTTCGCCAAAGTCTGCTCGGACCGGCACTGCGGCGTGTGGGACGCCAGAACGCGCAGAACGAGTACTACCTCACCGACTTGGTCGCCGTTCTGCACGACATGGGACACGTCACGCGTTCACTGCTGTTAGAGGACGCCAGCGAGGTAGCCGGCGTGAACGATCAGCTCCAACTGGCTCGCGCTGAGCGTGTGTTGCGTCGTCGAATCAACGAACGGTGGCTCTCACGAGGCGTGACGATGTGGAATCCCGACGACACTTACATCGACTGCGACGTTGAGCTTTCGTACGACGTTTCGCTGCTACCCGGCACGATTCTTAAGAACCACTGCGTCATCGCGCGAGGCGCGCAAATTGGCCCTCACGCGATGTTGACTGACGTTGAAGTGGACGAGAACGCGTCGATCGGTACCGTAGAGGCCACTCGGGTGCGCGTGGGCGCGGAGGCGAAGGTCGCGTCGTTCGTCGTACTTCGCCCCGGCGACGACGTCGCGCCGGGCGAGATCGTCACGCCGTTGACACCGCGTTCTCACTAGGTCCACCCGTTCACCTGTACGCTGGCGCCGTGGAGTCCCTCGCCAAGCGCCGTCTCGTGCTCGTGTCGGGCCGATGTCACCCGGCGCTCGCGGCGGACGTGGCGGACAAGTTGGGCGTCGAACTCACCGAAGCGAACCTTCGTGAATTCGCTGACGGCGAACTGCACTGTCGCATCGACGAATCGATTCGTGGCGCGCACGTGTTCATCATGCAAACCCACGGCTCTCCCGTGAACGATTCGGTGATGGAACAACTGATCATGATCGACGCCGCAAAAAGAGCGTCGGCGAAAAGCATCACCGCCGTGATTCCGAACTACGGCTACGCGCGCCAAGACCGCAAGACGGCTGGTCGCGAACCAATCACCGCGAAGTTAGTCGCCGACATGCTCCAAGTCGCGGGCGCGAATCGTGTCTTGTCGGTGGACTTTCACTCCGGTCAGATTCAGGGCTTCTTCGATATTCCAGTCGACCACTTAGTGGCGGCGCCGGTGCTCGAGAGTTACCTCAAGGCGAACGCCGACCCCCATGGCCTCGTCGTCGTGGCCCCTGACGCCGGTCGCGTAAAAGTCGCCGAACGCTACGCGCAACATCTGGGATGTGAACTCGCGCTGGTGCACAAGACCCGTCCGCGCGGCCAAGCGAACATCGCCGAGGCACGCCACATTGTTGGTGACGTCGATGGCCGTCACTGCGTCTTAATTGACGACATGATCGACACCGCGGGCACGATCGTGGCGGCGTGTGATCTCTTGAAGAGCCACGGGGCCAATGAGATCTGGGTCATGGCGACGCACGCGGTGTTCTCACCGCCAGCCGTTGAGCGACTCTTCAACGCGCCGATCAGTCGTGTGGTCGTCACCGACACCTTGCCGCTCAGGCCCGAGAAGCGCTTTGAGAAGTTGGAAATTCTCTCCATTGCCCCCATTATCGCCAACGCAATTTCGGCAATTTTCGAAGACAGTTCGGTCTCGGACATCTTTGGTGGAGAGAACCTGCTCTAGACCCTCTAGACCCTAGAGAGTGCTCGGCGCGCGACGGCTAGACTGGTTCTCCTGTGCGTTGCCTTGCGCCGCCAGCCATTGCTTAAGAGGAGTAGTCATGAAGAAAGTCACGTTGCACGCAACGACGAGCCGCGCGCAGGGTTCGGCCAACACTCGACGACTCCGTCTCTCTGGCTCAATTCCCGGCGTTGTCTACGGCGAGGGTGTCGGACCCCTACCCGTCGCCGTCGACGCAAAAGCCTTTCGCACTGCCGTCTCGGGCGAGCAGGGTCTGAACTCCGTCATTACTCTCGACGCCGACGGCGCGAGTTTTACCGTCATGGCGCGCGAGATCCAGCGCCACCCCGTTCGCGGCACCGTTGCCCACATTGACTTCCAGGTCATTGACCCCAATCAGGAAGTCATCGCGGAAGTGCCCTTGCACGTCATTGGTGACGCGGTGGAAGTTCGACACGCCGACTGGGAAGTCGACCAGCAGATGTTCAGTCTGGAAGTTCGTACTCGTCCTGATCGCATTCCAAACTTCATCGAGGTCGACATCTCGGAGTTGACGGTTGGCGCCGCGATCCGCGTTAGTGACCTCGTCCTGCCCGAGGGCGTCGAGGCCGCTGGTGACTTGTCGGTGTCGGTCGTGGCTACTCACGCCGGACGCGCCGCCAAGCCGGTCGCCACCCCCGAAGCGCCCGTCGAGTAGTTCGTCGTGGCGCTACGGCGCGCTCGCGAGCACGATCGAAAGGGCGCGAAGAGCACGCTGCTCATCGTGGGCCTCGCGAATCCCGGCAAAGAGTACGAAGGATCGCGCCATAACGTCGGCGGCGACGCCGTTCGACTCGTCGTACAACGTCGTGGCGCACAGCTGAACCTCGAACGGCGCCAGCGCGCGTTGAGCGCGACGCTCGTGACACCGCGCGGTCCAATTACTCTCGCCGTGCCCACCACCTTCATGAACGAGTCGGGTGCGGCTATCTCCCCACTGCTAAAGAGAACGTCGATCGATGATCTCGCGCAGCTCGTCGTGGTGCACGACGAACTCGACCTCGAACCCGGGCGCCTGCAGTTGAAGTTCGGCGGGGGACTCGCTGGTCACAACGGACTTCGCTCCATAGCCAACACGCTCAACACCCACGACTTCGCTCGACTGCGCGTGGGCATTGGCAAGCCGCCCAACAAAGAACAAGGCGCGGACTTTGTCCTTCATCGACTAGCGGGAAAGAGGCGCGAGGCGCACGACGTCGACGTAGCTCTCGCGGCGGACGCGATTGAGACGCTCTTGGACTACGACTTCGAAGAGGCCCAGCGTCGCGTGAACGGCTCGTGAGCGAGTCGGGCGGACTTCGTCGAGTACTTGAACTCGTCGCGTCAACGATGCGCGCGTCGATCTCTTCGGGATCGTTCGTCCCCTCTGGTTACGCGACGCCACTCGCGATCGCGTCGCTCGCACTCGACGTCCCCTTCGTTGTCTGTGTGACGGCAACGTCGAGTGACGCCGAACACGTGCGCGACGCCCTCGTCGCGTGGCTGGGCGACGAGAACGTCGCGCTCTGGCCGGGCTGGGACACCCACCCCCTCGAGCGAGTGAGTCCCGACAGCCAAGTGATGGCGATGCGCGCACTGCTGCGCTGGCAGATCCAAGAGGGACAGAGCCCGCGCGTCGTGGTCTCGTCGGCGAGGTCAATTGCCCAAGTGCTCTCGCCAGAGCCCGCGCGTGCGCCGTACGTACTTCGTCGGGGCAGCGAAGTCGGTCGAGACGAATTTGTCGAAGGACTCGTGGCTATGGGGTACCGTCGCGAACATCTGGTCGAGCACCGCGCGGAGATTGCCGTTCGCGGTGGCATCGTCGACGTCTGGCCAGCGCACAACGACGAACCAGTTCGTCTCGACTTCTTCGGGGACGAGATTGAACGCTTGACGGTCTTTGACATCGCGACCCAGCGCTCGACGCACGACCTCGACGAGGCCGTCATCGCCCCGGCGCGCGAGTGGATGCCTGGCACGACGACCCGCCAACGCGCTGAGAAATTGGCGGCGAGCGAACACTGGGCCGCGGCGACGTTCGAGCGACTCGCGTCCGGTCAACTCTTCGACGGCATGGAAGGGTGGATGGGGCTCTTCATCGAGAACGCTCGCACGTTGCTCGACGAGACGATTGGCGCGACGATCGTCGTCGTCGAACCCGATCGAGTTCGTGCTCGTCTGGCCGAGTTACTCGAAGAGGAGCGCGAACTGACCGACGTCGTCGCGGCCACGTGGCGCGCGAGCCAAGTCGTGCCGCTGCTGCATCTCACCTACGACGAGGTACTCAGCGAAAGGATTGACGTGGCGCTCGAAACGAGCGCTAGTTCCCTTGGCACGACCGGTCAGCTCACGTCGCCTCCCGTCGTACAAGGTGACGCGGCGCGCAT
>DAIQOO010000105.1:0-1412 GCA_036787845.1 Acidimicrobiales bacterium | reverse complement strand
TTTTTCGACGATCTCGCGATGGGCAGTTACGTTGTGCATCGTCAACACGGCGTGGCGCGGTTCTCGGGCACGACGACGCGCGCGATCAACGGCGTAACGCGCGACTATTTGATTCTCGAGTTCAAGGATGGTCGCAGCTACTGGCCCACCGAGCAGATCGACGCACTCACCCCCTACACCGGCGGCGACGGTCCGGCACTCTCGCGCATGGGCGGCGCCGAGTGGCAAAAGACGCGCGCCAAGGCGCGCGCTGCAGCATTCTTAGTTGCTCAAGAGCTCGTTGATCTCTATCGACTGCGCACTGTGGCTGTAGGTCACGCCTTCAGCCCCGACACCGCCTGGCAGCGAGAGATGGAAGAGCTCTTTCCCTACGCATTGACCGCCGATCAGGCGCAATCGATTCTTGACGTGAAGGCCGACATGGAGTCGCCGCGACCCATGGACCGACTCATCTGCGCCGACGTGGGTTTTGGCAAGACTGAAGTGGCGCTGCGCGCTGTCTTCAAGGCCGTCCAGGACAATCGCCAAGCAGCCGTGTTGGTGCCCACGACGTTGCTCGCGAGCCAACACTTCACCACCTTTAGCGAGCGATTCGCTGGCTTTCCAGTTCGCGTGGCGCTGTTGAGCCGATTCGTCGACGACGCAGAGTCCGCCCTCACCTTGCGGGGTCTTCGTGAGGGAACTATTGACGTCGTCATTGGCACTCACCGACTACTGAGCGAGTCCGTGTCCTTTTCGCGACTCGGACTCTTGGTCGTTGACGAAGAGCAGCGTTTCGGAGTGAACCACAAGGAGTCCATCAAGACTCGCTCGGTGGGTGTCGACGTGTTGACCCTAAGCGCGAGCCCCATTCCGCGCACGCTGGAGATGGCCTTTACCGGCATACGAGATATGTCGATGATTACGACGCCGCCGGCCGATCGACGCCCCATACTCACGCACGTGGGCGAGTACAACGAGCCGGCCGTCATCGAAGCCGTCCGCCGCGAGTTACTGCGCGAAGGACAGGTCTTCTTCGTGCACAATCGAGTGTCCGACATCGACCAGGTCGCGCGTCGCCTCGGCCAATTGGTACCCGACGCGCGGATTGCCGTGGCACACGGCCAGATGGACGAAGGCACCCTCGAGCGCGTCATGATCGACTTTTGGGAGCGACGCTACGACGTCTTGGTCTGTACGACGATCGTGGAGTCGGGCATTGACCTGCCGTCGGTGAATACGCTCATCGTCGACCGCGCTGAGCGGCTCGGACTCGGTCAGTTGCACCAGTTGCGCGGTCGGGTCGGGCGAAGTGGTCAACGCGCCTACGCCTATCTCTTTCACCCTTCCGATCAAGTCCTAAGTGAGACCGCCTACGAGCGACTGCGCACGATCGGTGACAACACCGCGCTCGGCAGCGGCTTCAAGATCGC
>DAIQOO010000019.1:11991-20648 GCA_036787845.1 Acidimicrobiales bacterium | reverse complement strand
CTGCCGAGTTGATCGGAGTCAGCGACGAGCGCCATGCGCTCAACGAAATCGAGCAGCGTGTTGTACTGCGCGGCGGCTGAAGCGAGTTCGCCCAAGTTCTCGAGACGCGAGTACGCCTCATCAGAGTCCTCGGCGCGCAGTGCGTCACCCATGCCTGACTCACGCACGATCGCGTCGATCAACTCTCTGGGACTGAGATCGTTTGACAGGGCGCGAAGTTCATCAAGCATGAAGGAGAACTTCGCCGCGCCACTTAGCGCTCGCCCCGTAAGACCAGCGGCGGCGCCGTAGTGCGGCGCTTCGGCAAAAGAAAGTCCGTGCTCGGCCGCGTAAGCGCCGAGCTTCGCTTGGGCCGCCTCACCGACGCCGCGCTTGGGTTCGTTGATGACCCGTCTCGCTGATGCTTCGTCGCGCGGGTTTACGATGAGCCTCGCGTAGGCGAGGGCGTTTTTGATCTCCTTCCGGTCATAGAACCGCATACCCGAGACGACACGGTAGGGAACATTCGCCCGCAGCATCTCTTCTTCCAACACCCGGCTTTGGGCGTTGGTGCGATAAAACACCGCCATCTCGTTCCAACCAAGACCATGTTCACTGCGCAGTCGTCGAAGTTCGCTCGCCACCCAGCGGCCTTCGTCGTACTCGTCGCCCGCGCGATAAAGACGAATCTTCTCGCCCTGGTCGCCGTCGGTGAAGAGGTTCTTCGCGTGACGGCTCGCGTTTCTTGCGATCACCGCGTTCGCGGCGTCGAGAATTGTCTGCGTGGAGCGAAAGTTCTGCTCGAGCAAGATGACCTTCGCGTCGGGGAAACGCTGTTCGAACTGCAAGATGTTGCGCACGTCGGCCGCTCGAAAACGATAGATCGACTGATCAGAATCGCCCACCACGCAAAGGTTGCGGTGCTCCGCGGCCAGTATCATCACCAATTCGTTCTGCACGCCGTTCGTGTCTTGGAACTCGTCGACGAGCAGGTACTTAAAGCGTTCCTGGTACGAGCGCAGCAGGTGCTCGTCGGCCTTGAGCATCGCGACGGCGTTCAAGAGTAGGTCGTCAAAGTCCATCGCGTTCGCCAGACGAAGTCGCTTCGCGTACTGCACGTAGATCTCGGCGATGCGACGACGCGTCGGGTCACCGCCGTACAACTCTGCGTACGCTTCGGGTGAGAGCATTTCGTTCTTCGCGGCTGAAATCGCAGCCGACACGCTGCGCGGCGCGAGCCGTTTGGTGTCGAGATTGAGTTCTTTCATAATGCGCTCAACGGCCGTCTCCGCGTCGCCAGCGTCGTAGATCGTAAAGCCGCGCTCGAAACCAAGTACGTCCGCGTGCGAACGCAACATTCGAAGACACGCCGAGTGAAAGGTCGAAACCCACATCGAATCGGCCTCGGCGCCGACGAGATCAACAACGCGTCGGCGCATCTCGTCGGCCGCCTTGTTCGTAAAGGTGATGGCCATGATCTCATAGGGACGGGCGTCACCGGTCGCTAACAAGTGGGCGATTCTTCTAGTGAGCACTCGCGTCTTGCCCGAGCCGGCTCCCGCGATGACGAGCAGCGGTCCGCCACGTTGGGTGACGGCCTCGCGTTGGGGAATGGTGAGACCTTCGAGCAACGACGAGGGGTCGAGCGCGGTCAGCGACTCAGCAGTGTTGGTTCCCCACAGTGACTCGTCAGAGAACGAATGACGCGTCACTCCCACTCAATGGTGCCGGGCGGCTTGCTCGTGACGTCAAGCGCGACGCGATTCACGCCGTCGACCTCGCGGATCAACCGGTTCGCGATTGACTCGATCACCTCGTAGGGCAACCGAGCCCAGTCCGCGGTCATGGCGTCGTCACTCGTGACGGCGCGAATGATGATCGGGTACGCGTAGGTTCGTCCATCCCCCATGACACCCACCGTACGCACGGCGGGTAACACGGCAAAGCTCTGCCAGAGATCGCGGTATAGCCCCGCTTTTTTGATTTCGTCGACGACGACGTAGTCGGCGTTTCTTAAGATCTCCGCTCGCTCTCTCGTCACTTCACCAACAATGCGCACCCCGAGTCCCGGGCCGGGGAACGGTTGGCGCCACACGATCTCGGCGGGAAGTCCCAACTCCTCGCCGACGCGTCGCACCTCGTCCTTGAAGAGCGTGCGCAGCGGTTCGACGAGATCGAAGGAGAGATCCTCGGGCAGCCCCCCGACGTTGTGGTGACTCTTGATGTTCGCGGCGTGTCCCGATCCTGACTCGATGACGTCGGGATAGAGCGTGCCCTGGACGAGAAATCGCGGACCGTTGCCATCTTTGGCGAGATCGCGCGCGACCGTCTCGAACTCTCGAATGAAGAGCTCGCCAATGATCTTGCGCTTTCGCTCCGGATCGGTCACGCCGGCCAACGCGTCAAAGAAGCGGTCTTGGGCTTTCACGTGAATCAACTCGACGCCGAACTGACGAATGAACGTCTCTTCGATCTGCTCACCCTCGTTCTTTCGCATAAGACCCGTGTCAACGAAGACGCACGTCAGTTGTGCGCCAACGGCCCTGGTGACGAGCGCCGCGGCGACAGCCGAGTCGACGCCACCAGAAAGTGCGCAGAGCACTTTCTCGTCGCCCACCTGCGCACGAATCGCCGCCACCTGGTCTTCGATGATTGAGGTATTCGTCCACGTCGCGGGCACGACGGCGACGTGGTGCAGAAAATTCGACAGCAGTTCCTGGCCGCGTTCGGTGTGCACGACTTCAGGGTGGAACTGCACGGCGTGCAGTCGTCGCGCGACGTCTTCCATCACGGCGACGGGCGCTTCGGGCGACGACGCCGTGACGACGAAGCCCTCGGGCGCGGTGGCGATCGCGTCGCCGTGACTCATCCAGGTCGTCGTTGTCGTGGGCCACTCGGTCATCAATACCGTCGGACCGTGACGCGTTAGCAACGTTCGCCCGTATTCGCCCACGCCGGTATTGGCAACGTGGCCACCGAGCTGCTGCGCCATGAGTTGCGCGCCGTAACAGATACCAAGAATCGGAATACCGAGTTCGTAGATGGCGGGATCGAGTAACGGCGCCGGTACGGCGTAGACCGACTTCGGTCCACCAGACAAGATGATGGCGCCGGGCGCCTTCGCGCGAACTTGAGCGGCGGTGATCGTGTTGGGCACGATCTCTGAGTAGACGTGCGCCTCGCGCACGCGTCGAGCGATTAGTTGGGCGTACTGGGCCCCGAAGTCAACGACGAGGACAGTGTCGTTCAATGTCCCATGCCCACGCCTTGTGAGCGTTGCATCTGTTTGCCTTCGGTCTGTAGCGAGGGCGCCAACATGATCTCGGCCTTTTGGAACTCTTTCAGCGTCTCGTAACCACACGTGGCCATGGACGTACGTAGCGCGCCAAAGAGATTGAGTCGTCCGTCGTTCTCGTGCGCTGGGCCAAGAAGGATCTCCTTCAAGGTGCCACGAACTTGCGTGCGCACGCGCGTGCCGCGAGGCAGCGTCGGGTGAAAGGTCGCCATGCCCCAGTGAAATCCTCGGGCGGGCGCCTCGACGGCACTGGTGAGTGGTGAACCGATCATCACCGCGTCCGCGCCACAGGCAATGGCTTTGGCGATGTCGCCGCCCTTACTCATGCCACCGTCGGCGATGACGTGCACGTAGACACCCGTCTCGTCGAGGTGGCGCATACGCGCACCCGCGACGTCGGCGATCGCCGTTGCTTGTGGCACGCCAATACCGAGCACCGCACGCGACGTGCACGCGTTACCCGGTCCAACACCCACCAGCACGCCGGCAGCGCCGGTGCGCATGAGATGCAGCGCCGCCTGATAACTCGCGCAACCGCCCACGATGACCGGAATTTCAAAGTCACGAATGAACTTCTTCAAGTTGAGGGGCTCGGCGGTCTTGGACACGTGCTCGGCGGAGACGACGGTACCTTGAATCACGAGGATGTCAAGACCCGAGTCGATGATGGTCTTGCTCATCCACGACGTGCGCGCGGGCGTCACGGAGGCCGAGGTGGTAATTCCGGCGTCTTTCATCTGCTTGATACGTTCTGCGACGAGTTCGAGTTTGATGGGCTCTAAGTACATCTGTTGCATACGAGCCGTTGCCTTGTCGTCGTCGAGTTCGCGAATCTCATCAAAGAGCGGCATTGGGTCCTCGTAGCGGGTCCAAAGACCCTCGAGGTTAAGGACACCGAGTCCGCCGAGGCGTCCGAGTTCGATAGCCGTGAGCGGCGATATCGCGCCGTCCATCGCGGAACCGAGTATTGGCAGATCAAACTTGTACGCGTCGATCTGCCACGAGATGTCAACGTCTTCGGGGTCACGAGTGCGCCGGGAGGGCACGATCGCAATGTCGTCGAAGCCATAGGCCTGACGAGCCGATTTGAAGATGCCGATCTCAACTTCCGCCATGAAGTCCTCCGATTGAAAACAGCACAAAGTGAAAGTGTGTTTCTAACAATCTACTAGGACGCTTGGCCACGACGACCGACGTCACCGGGCCACGGAACGCCGGTGATGACACAGAGCAACTCCGTTAAGACCCGCGCGGTCGCTCCCCAAATGACGTCGCCGGGAACGCGAAAGAAGGAGATCGGATAGAAGCCATCGGCGTCCGCACCGGGCCGTGGCAGTCGCCGGCGCCACCGTTCCTCGATGAAGGCCCCATCTTCGACCAGGTCCTTTAGCGCAACGGTGAACGCGCGATCAACCTCCTTAGGATCGATCGTCAAGGTAGGTCGCGCCGACAAGAACCCAACTATGGGCCAGATTGACGAGCTCGACACGAACGAAACGATCGGGCTCAGCCAACCAACGGGCGTCACCAGTGAGGGGTCGAGACCGACTTCTTCGTGCGCCTCACGTAGCGCCGTCGCGATTGGTGTCTCGCCCTCGTCGCAGCGCCCCCCGGGAAGGGCGATCTCTCCGCTGTGGTGTCGAAGTGACAACGAACGTCTCGTGAGAATGACGTGGACCTCATCGTCCTCTTCAAAGAGCGCAACGAGCACCGCGGACCGGAGCGTTATCGGGGTTAAATCGCCATCGGCGACGAACGACAACTCCGCTGGCTGATCGGGAAGAGGATTCGTGTCGAGAATCCGTTGCGCTCGTCGAAGCTGCGACGTGACGCTCTCAACGGTAAAGCCTGATCGCCACGGTAGCGCGAGTGTTGACCACGGCGCGGGCGCACCGGGTTCAATGTCGTCGGGCTCGGGAATGATCTGGGGATAGAGATGGCCAAAGAAACGTTCGGGGCGCTCGTTCTTGGGCGTCATCGGCGTTCCTCTAGACTTTGCGTGCGTTTAACCTACTTACCGTAACGTAACGCGCGCCCCAACCCCGTCAGGAATTCCCCCTTGAAATCTCTCGCTCGCTTTTGTGTCCGTCATCGCTGGTACGTGCTGGGAGCGTGGATGGCGCTCTTCGTCATCATCAACGTCGCCTCCCAGTCTGCGGGTTCGGCCTATTCGAACTCCTTTAGCCTGCCCGGGACTAACTCGTCGCACGCCTACGACCTCCTCGCAAAGGGCTTCACGGGCCAGTCGGGCGACGTCGACCAGATCGTCTTTCAGTCCCCTAAGGGTCCAGTTGCCGCTCAGGGGGCAACGATTCAAGCGGTCTTAGCGAAAGTTCAGAAACTCCCTGAGGTCGCGAGCGTCACTTCGCCGTTCTGCACGGCGTCGTTCGCCACGAGTGAGACATTGCCGAACGGTACGTGTCTCGGTTCCACGCAAGTCTCCAAGGACGGCACCATCGCCTACGCCGTCGTGCACTTTTCGACGACGGCCTTCCACTTAATGAACCCACAGATCAAGGCCGTCGAAACGCTGGCCGCCACCGCGCGCTCGTCGTCGTTGAACGTGCAGTTCGGTGGTGACGCCTTTGGTCAGTTGGACTCACCAAAAGGAAGTCCCGGTGAGATTTTCGGTCTCATCGCAACCGCCATCGTGTTGGTGCTCGCCTTCGGGTCGTTCTTTGCGATGTTGCTGCCCTTAGGCGTGGCGCTCTTCGCCCTCGGCATCGCCCTCGCCGCAAGTGTCTTGTTGAGCCACATTCTCGCCATTGCTCAGTTCGCACCAATTCTTGGGTCCTTGATCGGCCTTGGTGTCGGTATCGACTACGCCCTCTTCATCGTCACCCGAGCACGACAAGAGCTGAAACGTGGCGCCAGTGTGGAAGAGGCGACGACGACGGCCCTCAACACGTCCGGACGCGCCGTACTCTTCGCCGGCACGACCGTCGTCATTGCGCTGCTCGGCATGTTGATCCTGCAACTGTCGTTCATGAACGGCGTGGCGATCTCTGCGTCCGTCACCGTCCTCATCACGATGCTCGCCTCAATATCGCTCTTGCCCTCCTTGTTGGCCTTTCAAAAGCACCACGTGCTAAGCCGTCGCGAGCGTCGCGCCATCAAAGAACACGGTCCCGGTCCCGTCATGGTCGGTGGTCCCTGGCAGCGCTGGGCCCACTTCGTCTCTCGCCACCCTCGCGTGCTCTCTCTCGGCGCGCTGCTCCTCATCGTGGCCTTCATAGTGCCATTCTTTTCTCTCCATCTTGGTAGCTCTGACCAGGGATCGAACCCGCCGAACACAACCACCCGCCAGGCCTACGACTTGTTGGCCAAAGGCTTCGGACCGGGCTTCAACGGACCCCTCGCGATTGTTGGCGCGCTGAACGGCGCAAGTGACAAGGCCGCGATGCAGAGCCTTGACGCGTCACTGAACGGCAAGCCCGGCGTCGCTGCCGTCGCGCCCCTGATCACCAACAGTGCGGGCACCGTGGGGATCATCAACGTGATTCCGACGACGAGTCCTCAGGACGCGAAGACCGCGACGCTGATCATGAACATCCGCAACCAGTACATCCCTGCGGCGACGTCCGCTACGCACACCGCTATTTACGTGGGCGGATTGACGGCGATCTTCGTCGACTTCGCGACAGTGCTAACTGCCAAACTGCCGCTCTTCGTCGGCGTAATCGTGCTCTTGGGCTGTTTGTTGCTCATGGTCGCCTTCCGAAGTGTTCTAGTGCCGCTGGTTGCGGCAGTGATGAACTTGCTCGCGGTGGGCGCGTCCTTTGGTCTCGTCGTCGCGGTCTTTCAGTGGGGATGGGGTAGTTCGCTCATCCGCGCTGGCACCGGACCGATCGAGTCCTTCTTACCAATCATCATGATCGCCATCCTCTTTGGACTCTCGATGGACTACCAAGTCTTTTTGGTCTCTCGAATGCATGAAGAGTGGCTGAACACCAACGACAACGAAGAGGCCATCATTCGAGGTCAAGCCAACACGGGACGCGTCATCACCGCGGCCGCGCTGGTCATGATCTGTGTCTTCTTCTCCTTCGCCTTTGGCGGACAGCGCGTCATCGCAGAGTTCGGGATTGGTCTTGGCGGCGCGGTCTTGATCGACGCCTTCGTCATTCGAACGGTGCTCGTACCGTCGTTGATGCACTTCATTGGTAAAGCCAACTGGTGGATGCCCCGCTGGCTCGATCGGCTAACGCCACACGTCGCCGTCGAGGCCACGGACGACGAAGTCATTACCGCCTAGGTCGTGGCAACCTCACTCGAAGAGCCGTGGCCCGGTGATGGTCGTGCTCAACGCCAACGACGAGTCAACTAAAAAAAGAGACCGGGCCCAAATGGGCCCGGTCTCTTCAAAGTCCCTGTGGACAGATGACTACATCATCCCGCCCATGCCACCCATACCGCCGTCACCCATTGACGAACCAGCGGGCTCAGGCTTATCGGCAACGATCGCTTCGGTCGTTAGCAACAACGCCGCAATGGACGCTGCGTTCTGCAGCGCGGAGCGCGTCACTTTCGCGGGGTCAATGACGCCGGCCTTCACGAGGTCTTCGAGGACGCCCGTGTCGGCGTTGAGTCCAACCGAACCCTTGGCGTCGGCAACTTCACGAACCTTGACGGCACCTTCGAATCCCGCGTTCTGAGCAATGTGACGAAGGGGTGACTCGAGTGAGTTCGCGACGATCCGCGCACCCGTTGCCTCGTCACCACTCAGGGTCTCGATGAGCTTGTCAACTGACACGCGCGCACGAACAAGTGCCGTGCCACCACCAGCGACGATGCCCTCATCGATTGCGGCGCGCGTTGCGCTTAGTGCGTCTTCAATGCGGTGCTTCTTTTCCTTGAGCTCAACTTCGGTTGCGGCGCCGACTTTGACAACGGCCACACCACCCGCGAGCTTCGCCAGGCGCTCTTGGAGCTTCTCGCGGTCCCAGTCCGAGTCAGTGTCTTCGATCTCGCGCTTGAGCTGCGCGACGCGACCAGCGACGTCGTCTTTGGCTCCGTCACCGTCAACGAGCGTCGTGGCGTCTTTTGTCACGACGATGCGACGGGCCTTACCCAAAAGGTCGACAGTGGCACTATCGAGTTTGAGGCCGATCTCGTCAGAGATCACCGTGCCGCCCGTGAGAATGGCCATGTCCTGGAGCATTGCCTTGCGGCGTTCTCCGAAACCAGGTGCCTTCACGGCAACTGAGGTGAAGGTGCCACGAATCTTGTTCACGACGAGTGTCGCCAAGGCTTCGCCTTCGACGTCTTCGGCGACGATCAACAGTGGACGGCCCGATTGCATTATTTTCTCGAGCACCGGCACGAGGTCGTGCACGGCCGAGATCTTGTTGCTCGTAAAGAGAATGTACGCGTCTTCGAGTAC
>DAIQOO010000019.1:8541-11891 GCA_036787845.1 Acidimicrobiales bacterium | reverse complement strand
CGTGCACGGCCGAGATCTTGTTGCTCGTAAAGAGAATGTACGCGTCTTCGAGTACTGCCTCTTGACGCTCGGCGTCAGTGACGAAGTACGGCGAGAGGTAACCCTTGTCGAATTGCATACCTTCGGTGAGCTCGAGCTCGATGCCAAACGTGTTGGACTCTTCAACCGTGACGGTGCCGTCCTTGCCGACCTTGTCAATGGCGTCGGCGATGACTTCGCCTATGGCGGCGTCGGCGGCAGAGATAGTCGCCACCTGAGCAATCTGCGTCTTGCCAGCAACCTCTTGACTCTGGGCGGCAATGGACTCAACGGCCGCCTTGACGGCCTTTTCGATGCCGCGCTTGAGACCCGAGGGGCTCGCGCCGGCGGCGACGTTGCGCAGGCCCTCCTTGATTAGAGCTTGAGCGAGAACCGTCGCGGTCGTCGTCCCGTCACCGGCTACGTCGTTCGTCTTTGTCGCGACTTCCTTGACCAACTGCGCGCCCATGTTCTCAAAGGGGTCTTCGAGTTCGATCTCGCGCGCAATGGAGACGCCGTCGTTGGTAATGGTCGGCGCACCAAACTTCTTACCCAACACGACGTTGCGACCCTTGGGTCCAAGGGTCACCTTCACCGCGTCGGCCAATTTGTCGACACCGGCTTCGAGGCCGCGTCGTGCGTCCTCGTCAAACTTCAATAACTTTGACATGATTCTTCTTTCGTGTTCGAATTAGAGACGAGCCACGCTCGCCACGGGCTACTTGGAAACGGTCGCGAGTACGTCGCGGCCTGAGAGGATCAAAAGGTCCTCACCGTCAACCGTGATCTCGGTGCCGCCGTACTTTGAGTAGACGACGGTATCACCAACGGACACGCCAGTCGGTATGATCTCGCCGGTTGAGTCCGTGCGACGACCGGGACCGGTCGCGAGGACTTCACCCTGCTGGGGCTTTTCCTTAGCGGTGTCGGGAATCACCAGGCCGGACGCCGTAGTGGCTTCGGCACTGTTGGGACGAACCACGATGCGGTCTTCTAGTGGGTGCAACTTCATTGTTCTTGCCTCCTGAGCAATTAGCACTCGATACTTGCGACTGCCAATTTAGCAGCCATCAGCCCAGAGTGCCAAAAAACTCTTTCCGTGGCTCTATCCTTCGTCGGTGGCCCTCTCTTCACATCAACGACGCGACCTCCGATTGCTGGCGGCCTTTCGAGGGTTCTCTGCCCTTGGTGACGCAATTGCCCTGATCACGCTCTATCTTCGCTTGTCGCACCACGGCCAGGGCTGGATGATCGCGGCCCTTTCGATCGCGGCCGCTCTTCCGCTCGTAGCGCTGGCGCCAGTATCTGGCTACGTCGTTGACCACGTGCCCGCAAAGAAGTTCCTCGCGGCGTTATGTGGTTTCGAAGCCGTCGTATGCGTCGGCATTGGCTACTGGCACGGGAACCTGGCGACAATTTCGTTGATGGCCCTTCTCACGTGTGGCGTGGCGTTCTCACTGCCGGGCTACTCCGCACTCGTGCCCACCTTGAGTGGCGAAGAGAATATTGCGCTCGCCCAGTCGACGTTGCAGTCAGTTCAAGGCGTCGCCCTCACCGCGGGCCCGGCCCTTGGCGGACTGCTCGTGGGCGCACTTGGCCAGAGCGGTCCGCTCTATTTGGACGGGGCGAGTTTCGCACTAGCCGGTCTTGGCACGTTGTTGCTCGGCAACGATCGCCGACCAGGCGCTCGCGAGCCACACGCTACGAAGCCCGAGCACGAGCTCACTGCGGGCCTTCGACTCATCTTCACCGACCCGCTTTTTCGACCCGTCGTCGTCACCGTGACCGTGTTCATGTTGTCGCTCGGCGCGGTCAACGTCGCCGAAGTCTTCTTTATTACGCGCACCCTGCACGCGAGCGCGCTGTTCTATGGACTAGTCGGTACCAGTTTTGGCGTCGGGAGCATCGTAGGGGCACTCTGGTCAAAGCGCCTCAAACAAGACCCCTTCAAGCTCGTTCGAACGTCACTGGTCGACATGGCGGTCATCAGTGTCTTACTCGGCGCGACCGGACTCGTCGAACACGTGTACTACGTCTTTCCCTTGATGGCGGCAACAGGTGTCTTAGTAGGCGTCATCAACGTCGCGTGGTCCACGCTGTTCGCGGTTAAAACGCCCGAGGCTCTGCGAGGGCGAGTCTTTGCGGCGGTCGGCGCAATGTTCACGAGCGCGGAAATCAGCTCGATGGTTCTAGGCGGACTGCTACTGAGCTTCATTGCGCCACGCACTATCTTTCAACTCGCCGGCATTGTGTCGACCGTCACGGTGTGCATAGTTGGACCATTCGAACTCCGCACGAGTCGTCGGGCGCACCAACCAACGATCGAGCCTCAGGGCGACTGACGTTCGAGGCGCCACGCGGCGTCGTTGAGAAAGTAGACGACCCGATCGTGCAGCCGGTCCTCGCGATGTTGCCAGAACTCAACACGGTTGGGCGTGAGGCGATAGCCACCCCAATACTCGGGCCGAGGAACGTCGCGACCTTCAAATTCCTTCGCCAGTTCTGCGATCCGCGCTTCGAGTTCGTCGCGACTCGCGAGTGGTTGACTCTGATGACTTGCTATCGCACCCAGCTGACTTCCCCTGGCTCGCGTGGCGAAGTACGCGTCGGACTCGCTTGGCGTTGCCTTCACCACGTCACCCTCGATACGAATTTGGCGGCCCAAGGGTTCGCAGTACCAAAGAAGTGCCGCGTGAGGGTTGGCGGCCAGTTCGTGACCCTTTCGGGATTCATAGTTCGTGTACCAGCCAAAGGTCCGTTCGTCATGGTGGCGAAGCAGCACCATACGCGCACTCGCCCGACCGCTCGGCGTCGAGGTGACGAGCGTCACTGCCTCAGGTTCCACCATGAATGAGGACGCCTCGTCAAACCAACGACGGAACTGCACGAAGGGACTTGGATCCACGTCCGCGACGTCGAGTGGTACCCAGCGCTCACTCACGACACGTCCGCCAGTTGCCAGTTCGGACGAGCCGAGAGGTCAAGATCGCTCGGCCCACTGGCGCGAAGGCGATACAGCCCGGCCGCCGCGATCATGGCCGCGTTGTCCGTGCACATCGCCACAGTGGGCAAGTGCGCGACGACGCCAAACTCTTTTGCCAGTTTTGTGACGCCAGCGCGAAGGGCCGAGTTGGCCGCGACGCCCCCCGCCAACGACACACCCTTTACTTCGTAACGCTCGAGCGCTTGGCGTAGTTTTCGAAGAAGCTGCTCACTGAGTGCGAACTGAAAGGAAGCCGCGACGTCGGCGATGGAGAGTTCGCGCCGCGCTTCGGTGGCGCGCACGACCGCCGTCTTCAGCCCAGAAAACGAGAGATCAAAGTCGTCGCCAA
>DAIQOO010000019.1:5064-8441 GCA_036787845.1 Acidimicrobiales bacterium | reverse complement strand
GCGCGCACGACCGCCGTCTTCAGCCCAGAAAACGAGAGATCAAAGTCGTCGCCAATCATCGACACCGGCAGCTTCAGCGCGTCGGCGGAGCCCTCACTAGCCAGCCGATCGATCTCGGGTCCGCCGGGGTAACCGAGTCCAAGCCAACGCGCAACTTTGTCGTACGCCTCGCCGGCGGCGTCGTCGATCGTCTCACCAAGTACCTCATGGTCGCCGGGTCCTCGTTGCAGAGCGATCAAACTATGACCCCCCGAGACCAACAACGTTATGAGCGGCCATTCGAGGCCGTTCGACTCGAGCAACGGCGCAAAGAGATGACCCTCGAGGTGATTGACGCCCACGTAGGGCAACTCCCACGCGAGCGAAAGTGCCTTCGCCGTCGAGAGTCCAACCAGCAACGACCCAATGAGACCGGGCCCACTAGTCACGGCGACACCGTCGAGGGAGGGGTGCAATGGATCGAGGGCCGCCTCTTCGAGCGCGCGACGAATCACGGGTCCGATCGTGAGCAAATGAGCGCGCCCCGCAAGCTCGGGTACGACGCCGCCGAAGGCGCGATGTTGGTCGATCGAGGACTCAACGACCGACGAATGAACGTGAAAATGTTCATCGACGACCGCCGCGGCCGTCTCGTCACAGCTCGTTTCAATACCTAAGACCAACGCCACCTGACTAGCGTAGGGCGCCTAGCAACGGTCTCAGCCCAGTTCGGCCCACAGCACCAGCGCGTCTTCCTTCGTGCGCTCGTAGTAGTTCCTACGCACGCCCACCGGTGAGAACCCAAAACGAAAGTAGAGCTCTTGCGCGCGCTTATTCGACACCGCGACCTCAAGCGTGGCGCGAACGACGCCACGCTCCTTGGCGACCTGCCACGCATCTTCCATCAGCGACGTCGCGACGCCGTGGCCCTCGTGGCCGGGCAGCGTGCCAATCGTGTTGACGTGCAGTTCATCGAGTACGTACATGACGCCGAGGTACCCAATGATCTTCTTGTCCAACACGGCCACCGTGTAGCGGCGCGTCTCGGTATTGGTGATCTCATCGAGCAACATGGATCTCGTCCAGGGCTCGGGGAACTGCGCGACTTCGATGTCGAGAAGCTCGGGCACGTCGCGCCGCTCGGCACAACGGATCGTCCAGTCGCTCACGGGGTTCGTTCGCGCGTCGCGAAGTTCGCCACCGCGTCTGCTTCGCGCAAGTAAAGGGGCTGAATCGTGGCGTCCGGGGAACGCAGCGCCGCGAGACGAATCGCTTCGAGGGGTGGTGGCACCAGTTGATCGAAGATCGAGATCGTGTCGACGCGGCGAAACTCCTTGTCGTAGCGCGCCGCGCCGTCACCGGTGAAGGTCACCTCGCGCTCACCCCACTCCCCTACGAGACTCAGCGGCGTCGTGACCTTTGGTTCACTCAGTGCGACGACGCCGACGTCGAGATCAAAGGTCTGCACGAAGACCTCGCCGCGCCGTCCGTCCACACAACTCACCAGCGCGCCACGAACACCAAGGTCGTGCGCCCCGTGCGCGAGGAGCTCTAGTGACGTCACGCCAACGAGGTCCGCGTTCGCGCCCAAGCTCAGTCCAATCGCGGTCGCGATTCCGACGCGAAGTCCGGTGAAAAGTCCTGGACCACGATCGACGACCACGCGATCGATTGACCTCGCGCTAAGTCCCGCTTTGCCAAGCAGTTCACGGATTCCTGGTGTCAAAGCCTCGGTGTGGTGGCGCTCGTCGTTGGCGAGAAGTTCGAACTCTGCGCCCTCAGAGGTTCGCAACGCCATTGCACAAGCGGACGTTGCGGTCTCGATCGAAAGAATGTTCATACACTCGCCCAATTGTCGAGCCCGACGTTACGACCTTCAGTGAGTGCGCCGTCGATCACGAACGTGCGACCTTCTTTCTCATCGACGAGGAAGTCAACGGTCATGACCGCTCGGCCAAAGACCGACGTGGCGATCTCGCCCCACTCCACGATCGCCACCGCGGACTCCTCCACCAACTCTCCCAGGTCCAAATCCATGACCTCACCAATACTCTCTACTCGATAGACGTCGGCGTGGTGCAGGGTCGTGATACCAGCATCGTTGACGCATTCGTGCTGGCGAACAATGATGAACGTGGGGCTCGTGACGCGATCACTCACCCCGAGCCCTCGAGCGACGCCTTGTGTGAAGGTGGTCTTGCCGGCACCCAGTTGGCCCGAGAGCAGCACCACGTCACCCGGGCGCAGCAGTGACGCGAACGTCTGACCAGCGAGCTTCGTCTCCTCGCTTGTCAACGCGTAGCGCCGCCAACTCACGACGATTCCAAAAGCTGGCGCAGCACCTTGAAATCACGTCGCATCACCTCGACCACGCTAGAACCCCCGCGCAATGCCGCCGCTGGGTGGTACGTCGCGAGTGCCGGCGTCGATCCGACGTGCAGCACTCTTCCGTGTAGTCGGCCCATTGGTTCATCAACGCCCAGCACCGCGTGACTCGCGGTGTTACCGAGCGTGAGTAGCGCCATCGGCTCGATGCGGGAGAGCTGTTCGTCTAACCACGGCCGACAGGTCGAAATCTCGAGCGGTGTCGGGGTTCGATTAGCTGGGGGCCGACACTTGACGACGTTAGTGACAAAGCACTGCGAACGGGTGACGCCAACTTCCTCTTCGAGAAGACGGAAGAGAAGTTGACCACTGCGACCAATGAACGGTTCGCCACCTTCGTCTTCGCTCTTCCCGGGCGCCTCGCCGATCACCATCAACGAGGGTTGCGTCGGGCCAGACCCGATGACGACGCGCTGGCGCGTGAGCGACAGCGCGCATCGCGTGCACGTCGCGAGCTCGGAGACGTCGATCACGACTCAGTCCACGAGGACACGTGGCACGCGCGCGCCGATGCCACAGAGAATCTCCCACGTAATGGTGTTGGCGTTGGTCGCCCACTCTTCGGCAGTGATCACTTCGCTGCCTTGTCGTCCCAGCAATACCACGTCGTCGCCGGGGGCGACTTCGTCATCTTGGCAGTCGATGAGAAGTTGATCCATCGTCACGTTGCCCGCGAGCGGGTAGCGCTTCTCATTGATGAGCACGTCCGCGCCGGCGTCAAAGAGACGCCGGGGGTAGCCGTCGGCGTAACCAAAGGAGACGGTGACGACGGTCGCGTCACGATCGAGCGCGCGGCTCCTTCCATAACTCGGTCGCTCACCGCCCGCCACGCGTCGCGACGCGGTGACCTTGGCGTGCAGCGAGAGTGCCGCCGTTAGTTTCAGATCCTTCTCCTCGAGAGCACCCGCGAGCCAACCCTCGGGCAAGTACCCATAGAGCGAGAGACCCACACGCACCATCGAACGACGCGCCTCGGGGTAACCGAGCGCGCCCGCGCTATTGGCACTGTGCAC
>DAIQOO010000019.1:0-4964 GCA_036787845.1 Acidimicrobiales bacterium | reverse complement strand
GTCACCGCGGCTTTTGCTCCGTCGATTGAGCCAATCGTGAGCGTGAGTGAGTGGTTGAGCGCGTCAGGGATGGAGTCGAAGGGAATCTCCGCGAGCAAGAGAATCGGTGCCGACACGCCTGCGGCTCGAAGTTCAATCCCCTCGTCGACTATCGCTACGGCCAGCCAGTCCGCTCCGGCGTCGAGCGCGGCCTTCGCGGCCAAGGGCGCGCCGTGACCGTAGCCGTTGGCTTTGACGACGGCGCAGAACATCGATTCGCCCACCACGGTTTTGAGAACTTTTACGTTGTGCGCAATGGCCGAGGATGAGATCTCCGCCCAGGCCGGACGGCGCACGCCTTCAACGCTCACGGGTCTCGTCCGCTGAAGAACCTACGACGAAGGCGGCGGCCGTCGTCTGAGTGTGGGTAAGTGAGAGGTGCAGTGTCGACACGCCGGCGGCCCGGGCGAGATCGTTGGCGGTGCCGTGTAAGAGGACGCTCGGCGCGCCCGCGCCGTCGGTCGTTACTTCGATTGTGCGCCAGGGCGTGGCGCCCACGCCGACTCGAAAGACCTTAAGTACCGCTTCTTTCGCGGCGAAGCGCGCCGCCAGCCGTTCCGGGCGTGCGTTCGCGTCGCGACGTTCACCGTCAGTGAAAAGTCGATCAAGGAGACGTGGGTGACGCTCGAGGGCCAGCGTGAAGCGCGCGACGTCGACGAGGTCAACGCCCACGCTTTGCGTCGTCACTACTCCACCGTCACGGTCTTGGCCAAGTTACGCGGACGATCGACGTTGCGGCCAAGGCCGCGCGCGATGGCGTAGGCAAAGAGTTGTAACGGCACAATGTCAATCATCGGTGTAAAGAGCGGTTCGGTTGCAGGCACGCGCAACACGTAGTCCGCGAGCGCCTCAATTGACTCGTCGTCGTCGGTGGCTACCGCTACGACGCTGGCGCCGCGAGCCTTTACCTCGGCGAGATTGGACAACATCTTCTCGTGCAACGCTGGATCGGTCACGACGGCAACGACGACGACGCCCGGTTCAATCAAGGCCAGCGGACCGTGTTTCAACTCACCGGCCGGGTAACCCTCCGCGTGCAGGTAAGTCAGTTCCTTGAGTTTTAGAGCACCCTCGAGGGCAGTCGGATATCCGACGTGACGGCCAAGGAAGAAGAAGTCCCTCGCGCCAAGTAATTGTTTCGCGACGTCTTCGACGTTTGCCCTGCGTTCAAGAGCAGTGGCGACTTGTCCAGGCACGGCGTTCAGTCCCAAAAAGATCGCGTCGATATCACTCGCGGGCATCGTGTCGCGTAGTTGCGCCAGTCGCAGCGCGAGGAGCTCGAGCGCCGCCACTTGGGCGACGAAGGCCTTGGTTGAAGCGACCGAGACTTCAAGTCCCGCACGGGTGTAGATAACGGCGTCGGACTCTCGCGCCAAAGAGGAGTCAACGATGTTGGAGATGGCCACCACGCGCGCGCCGCGACGGCGGGCTTCGCGGATGGCTTGAATCGTGTCGATCGTCTCGCCGCTCTGGGAGACACCGATGACCAACGTGCCAATCTCCACGATTGGATCGCGATAGCGATACTCACTCGAGATGTCGACCTCGACACTGATACGTGCCCATCGCTCAATGGCGTACTTCGCCACTTGGCCGGCATGGTGCGAGGTGCCCGCTGCGACGATCACGACGCGCTTGATGTCACGCAGTTCGTCGTCAGAGATTCGCAACTCATCAAAGTAAATCGTGCCGTCGCGAAGCCTCCGATCAAGCAGCGTCGCTCGAACAGCGTGGGGCTGTTCGTTGATCTCCTTGGTCATAAAGTCATCGTGACCACCCTTTTCGGCGGTCTCGAGGTCCCAGTCAATGGAGAGTTGGTGCAGTCGAACGGGCATGCCTTCGAGGTCGATGGCGCGAACGCCCTCGGGCGTGAGTCGCACCACCTCGTCGTCGTTGACGGCGTAGAACGACGTAGCGCGATCAAGAATGGCGGGGACATCACTTGCTAGGTACGTCACGCCCGGCGCTGTACCAACGATGAGCGGCGAGATTCTCCTCGCGGCCACGATGACGTCGGGTTCGGTGGCGTCCATTGCCGCCACGGCAAAGGCCCCACGCACGAGGAGCAGGCTCTGGCGCACGGCGTCAATGAGCTCAAGTCCCGTGACGCGCGCCTCTTCAATGAGGTGAGCAAGCACTTCGGAGTCGGTGCGCGAGTTGAAGATGTGTCCGCGCGATTCAAGATCCTTACGGAGGTCGGTGTGGTTTTCAATGATGCCGTTGTGAATAATGGCGATATTGCCTGAACAGTCGAGGTGTGGGTGAGCGTTAACAGTCTCAGGTGCACCGTGGGTGGCCCAACGAGTGTGTCCAATTCCCGAAGCGAAGCCCGTAGGAGCAAAGGCGCACTCCTCACGAAGGGCCTTCACCGATTCGGTTCCGACCGCGGTTCGAGCCCGCCAGATCTCACCCGATCGAACGAGCGCGATGCCCGCGGAGTCGTAGCCGCGATACTCCAAACGAGCGAGTCCCTCGAGCAGTGTCGAAAGCGTGTCGGAGGATCCAACGACCCCAATAATGCCGCACATGAACGAAGTCTACTCGGGTCGATTTCTCGCCCTTTTGGTTAGCGCGTTACGTACCGTAGAGGGATTTCAGTCGTTCGCTGAAGACCTCGACGAACTCGGCGTCCATCGCTTCGATCATTATTCGAACGACCGGCTCCGTACCCGAAGGGCGTACAAGAAGTCGGACGTCGTCACGGTCCACGTCGTAGAACGCCAAGAGTTCGTTGAAGAGTGCCTGGACCTCTTCGTCACTGAAGTGTTCACGCGACACGCTAAAGAGTTCTTGGGGCCTGCGACGCCAGGCGGCACCGGCGAGTTCTGCGAGTGGCCCGAGGCGAACGATCATTTCAGCCAATAGCAGTCCCGTGAGTAGTCCATCCCCCGTCGGTGCGAGGTCGCGAAAGATAATGTGACCCGACTGTTCGCCACCGAGGATCCACGACTTATCTTCGAGCGCCAACAACACGTTGCGGTCCCCGACGTCCGTCTCTTCAATCTCGACGCCCGCGGCGTCGAGGGCTCGATAGAGACCGAGATTGCTCATTGACGTCACCACGACGCCACCACCGAGAGACCCCCGTGCTTGACGGTCGAGCGCGAAGAGCACCATGAGATCGTCACCGTCGCGAATCGTGCCTTCAGCGTCAACCGCAATGAGTCGGTCAGCGTCGCCATCAAAAGCTAATCCGAGATTCGCGCCCGTCTCGCGAACTGTCGCAACGAGACTCTCGACGTGCGTCGAACCCGAATCGACATTGATATTTCGACCGTCGGGTTGGTCGTGGATCATGTGCACGCGCGCACCCGTCAACGCAAAGAGCTCGTGGGCGACGTGCGAGGCTGCGCCGTTCGCGCAATCAATTACGATCGACAGTGTTGACAGGTCCGCGGGCGCAAGTGCGCGAAGGTGTTGCACGTACTCCTGCTCTGCCGTCTCGTCGATTGCGACCACGTCGAACTCTTCCGACCAAGGGCTCTCGGCGACGTTGAGCGCACTTTCTACGGCGGCTTCAGTCGAGTGATCAAGCTTTGCGCCGCCAATACCAAGCACTTTGAGTCCGTTGTCGTAGTACGGGTTGTGTGACGCTGAGACAACGACACCAGCCCCATTTCGCTGTTGGGCGATGACCGCGACACCCGGCGTCGTGAAGTAACCGAGGTTGATACCAGTAGCGCCGCCGTCTTTTAGACCAGCGAGCACGGCGGCCGCGAGTGAGGGTGAACTCTCTCTCGTGTCGTAGCCGACGAAGACCGGCACGGAGAAGACTGACGCGACGGAGTGTCCCAGTCGGTACGCGAGGTCGAGCGTGATCTCGTCGGTTGCTCGACCCCGAATGCCATCCGTGCCAAATCGCACGGGCATGACCATTACCTCTTGGAGTACTGAGGAGCCTTGCGCGCTTTCTTGAGACCGTACTTCTTGGTCTCTTTCTTGCGCGAGTCACGGGTGAGCAGTCCAGCCTTCTTCAGTGCCGGACGAACGCCCTCGTCGATCTTGAGCAAGGAGCGTGAAATCCCCAAACGCAGCGCGCCAGCTTGACCGGCCACGCCGCCGCCTTCAATGGTGGCGTCAATGTCGTAGGTCTGCTGCGCGTCGATGAGACGAAGCGGCTCCATCACCATCTGACGATGCGTCGCGGAAGTGAAGTAGTTGTCGAACGAGCGCGAGTTAATCGTGATCGTGCCGGTACCGGGACGAAATCGTACGCGCGCGACAGCTTCTTTACGACGGCCGGTCGTTTGGGTGAGCGGTGTAGTCACTAATACTCCTTAACCGCGGCGAATCGCCGAGGTGTCAAACGACGTGGGCTTTTGCGCCGCGTGAGGGTGCTCGGCGCCTTTATAAACGAAGAGCTTGTCCATCTGAGCGCGACCGAGACGATTCTTTGGCACCATGCCACGCACCGCGTCGGCGACGAGCTTCTCGGGGTCAGTGTCCATCAAGGTCTGCCACGAGGTGGAGCGAAGACCGCCCGGGTAACCCGAGTGGTGGTGGTGGAAGTTCTGGGCCAACTTGTTAGCGGTCACGACGATCTTGTCGGCGTTAATAATGATGACGTTGTCACCGGTGTCGACGTGGGGCGCGAAGAAGACGCGGTGCTTACCACGAAGAAGTGACGCCGCCACGGTCGCCACGCGACCAAGGACGAGACCCTCGGCGTCGATGACGAGCCACTCGCGCGTCAACTCTGCGGGTTTTGGTGAATACGTCTTCACGGTTCTTCTTTCAGCGAAATCTTCGGATACGCCCCGACGGGGTCCGGAGGGACTCTCCATCTTAGGAAATTTCTGCGCCCTTGAGCAAGTCCGAGGCGCCGACCCCGGTATTCCTCAAATCCCCCTCGGGTTGGCGCGAACGACCTTTGGTGGCGACTAGCGCCCTTTGAGCACGCCTAGACCGTCTTTCCTACCTACGTC
>DAIQOO010000244.1:0-1656 GCA_036787845.1 Acidimicrobiales bacterium | reverse complement strand
GTGTACGACGCGTACGGGTACGAACCTGACGCGGCAAAGATTCGCTACTACCAACTTCTCTGGGAGCTCGAGTAGTTTGCGAAGCGGCTCTACCAACGCGACGGCGACGGCGACGACGGCGCGCGTTCAATGTTCCTCGGCTATCTAATGGTCCATCCCTCGTCGCGGTCATTCCCCTTCTATCGGCGTCTTGGTTTTGAGCCCGCCGATCGGGGTCTCGAACTTCGTTTTGATGGAGCGCCGTAGCCGTCGAGCCTTGATGTCGAGGTCACTTCATGCCCTTGTCCTCAATCTCCCGCGCGTGGTCAACTACGTGCCAGACGCATCGACGAATCGCGTAGGCGGCGCGCCACTTCGCGTCGAAGCTGGTTCCAATTGAAGTCGGGCCGCTACCGTCGTTTACCACTGGTCGCTGACGACGCGGCGAGAGTTTCAACCGAGGCAGTGAGCTCGCGGCGGGCGCCGTCACCATGACCGCACGTTGCTCTTCGACGCAGCCATCACGACTATCGGCCACGTAACGTGGCACCATGCACCTGCTGGCCCTGACGCTCGACGCCACGTGGTCACCGTTTGTCTTGGTCGCGGGACTACTGCTCATAGGCCACGTTGCCGCAGGTGAAGGGCTCTTTCGATTGGTGGGTTCGTGGTGCGCGCGAGTGCCGGGACGTGGCGTGTCGCTCTTCTTGGTGACGATGTTGGCAGTTGCTCTTGTGACCGCGGTACTCAACCTCGACACCTCTGTCGTCTTCATGACGCCCGTCGCTCTTCACGCCGCGCGTGCCAAGGGAGCGGACGAGACCGCCTTTCTCTACGGCACGATCTTTATGTCGAACTCCGCCTCCTCGTTGCTCCTCGGCTCGAACCTCACCAACCTTCTGGTCTTCGCGCGGCACGGTGAACTGGGGTCGGTGTTCGCACACCGAATGGTGCTGCCCTGGATGGTGTCGGTGGTCGTAACGATGATGGTCGTACTGGTGTGGCGATGGCGATCGCTGCGCGAAGGCGTACGACCGACGTCCATGGCTCGAGTGTCGTTCAACTTTGGGCCCGGCGTCGTTGCGGCGGTCTTTGCAGTGATCGCGATGCTCGTGTTCTCCGCGCCGGCGCTCTGGGTCCTCGTGGCGGGCGTGGTGGCAGAACTCTATGAAATGATCGTGAAAAAGCGTGTTTCGCTGCGCGACGCCATCTCGGTGCTTAATCCGAGGGTGCTAGCTCTGTTGTTCGTTGTTGCTATCGCGATTGGCTGGTTCGCTCGTTACACGACCTTGACGGCCCAACTGGTGCGTCACGCTAATACCGTGACGACGATCGCCGTGTCAACGCTCGCGTCACTTGTGATCAACAATCTGCCCGCAGCGTCGCTCTTCGCCGCACACACGATCGCGCATCCCTTCGCGCTTCTCTTGGGTCTCGATCTTGGACCTAACATCGCCGTCACGGGCGCGCTGTCTTCGTTGCTGTGGCTTCGCATCGCGCGCCAGGAACAGATGAAACCATCGCTCGTGACGTTTTCCGTTGTTGGGAGCGTCGTCGCGCTCGTCGCCATTGTTTGCGCGGCGCCGCTGCTCTAAGCGCGAGCATCGTTGAAGCGTTTTCTCGTCGATGCTCGTCGATTAACTGCGGCGACGCGTCAGTTCGAGACAGCTACCTCAA
>DAIQOO010000104.1:0-6056 GCA_036787845.1 Acidimicrobiales bacterium | reverse complement strand
CGTAAACGAGTAGAAAGTCACAAGAAGGAACGCCATCAAACGGCCTTAGTCATCAGTGACTTTCTATGGCGACGTGGCTCACTGCTCCGTGCTCAGTTGACCGTCACTTTAGCCAGAGTCTTCTTCAGCGAGGTACTGCTGTTCGTCGGCGAAGCCCCCGAAGGGTACAGCAAGAAGAAGTAGGTCCCGGAGGTCAACTTGTTGCCGACAGTAACCTTCACGTTATTCGAAATACCAGCGACGACCTTCGCGTAGCCGATGATATTCCCTGGCTTGCCAGCGACATCGGTGGCGATTGCGACGTAGCCGCCGGAGCCAGTTTTCTTCCCCGTTTTCACTATGAGCGACAACCGCTTAACAATCAACACAAAACCTTTGGACGTCTGCGACGTCACGTTGATCGAATTCGGGGTTCCCAATTGTCCGTTCGTGCCACGAATTTTATTCTTTGTCGCAGCGACGTTTGACCCACCCGATCCGCAGGCCGAAAGAACAAGCGACGCTGCCAAGCCGGCCGTGACGAGGGTGGCGGGCATGATGAATGAGGCGAGTCGGCGACTTCGCATGACTGTGCTCCTTGTACTGGCAGGTCTGTCCTGGTGACGTCAGTGTCGTCGACCCGGGTAAGACCGTAGTGACGTGCGTCAAGGAACGCGCTAAGAATTCTCGGCCGCGAGGGAGTCTCAGACCAATCAGCCGATGGAGGCCGGATCTTCCTTGGCTACCCGGTCCTGGTCGAGGGAGTGCCGATGGACGATGACCGTGCTATTCCGTGCTTCTTCGTGCATCTATTCAAAGTACTGTCCTCAATTCCTGCTCGACGCGCCAAGATGCCAATCGCCAGTCGGAGATTGTGGACGTCGGCTCTCCGAGCTAGTTGCCTTATCCCGCTAGGCGCCAGTGATTGGTTGCAGAACTGTGACGTCGGGTCCCCGATGCCAACAAACGCCAAGTGGGTCATGCTAGCTAATTAGATACACCCCAATGGGCCAACTCGGGAACCACGTCGGGCGCGGCAAACTGGCTGAGTTCAGATCTTCTTTCATCTGTGAGCTTGGATCAGGCCGACGACCTCATCACGTCGGTATCCCTGAGTCCTCGCGTAGTCAAGAAGTTCGTCGATGCGAGCCATCACCGCGCCGCGTTGGGGTGTGCCAACTACTCGCACGCCACGACCTCGCGTGAAGTCGAGTAGCCCTTCATCTCGAAGGATGTGCAGAGCACGAATCACCGTGTTCTTGTTCACCCCGAGCACCGTGGCCAGGTCGACTGCCGGGGGAAGGCGTTCGCCTTGAGCGGCCTCGCCTTCGGCGATAGCCCGTCGAATTTCCGCGGCCACTTGTTCGTGAAGAGGGACCGGCTCGTCTCTGTTGACTTTCGGTATTTGCATAGAACTACTCCTGATAGTACCATGATTAGTGACGCGAGCAAGGAGGTTTGGTGACCATCACTCCAACTGGCCAGCCTGGACTGGTCGTGATGCCGGACCCCGCCGAACTTCTAATCAAAGAAGCTCGCGAGAAGACCCGACGCCGACGTTTACGTTGGACGTCGCTGTTCATCCTCCTTGCTGTGGCGTGCCTCATTGCGATCGGAATCGTCCACTTCACCTCCTCGCCGACGAGGACGAGTGGTGGTAACAGCGACACGTCAGCGAAAGCACTGACGTGTCCCAGCGCACGAGTGAAGTCACTCCGCGTGTCGGCTATCTCCGGAGGTTTGGGGCATGCCGGCTTGCTCGTGCGCGCCTCGGTGACTTCCTCGCCGGCGTGCACGATGAGCGGCTACCCGATCGTCGGTGCCCAACTCACGAGCCACTCAACCGTGATAGCCGCTGATGTGCGACTCGGCTACCTCGGAGGATGGGCGACCAGCGCGCCGCTCCCTCGGCTCTCGATCACGCCGCGTCCTCGCGTCGTGTCGTTCACCATCCAGATGGCTGGATGCAACGGGCCTCGCCCGTCGGCCAGCGCGTACCAGATCACACTGCCCGGTTCGCGGGATACCCTGACAGCACGGTCGTTTTACGAGGTCGGTGTTGGCGTCATCCGAGGCTTTGGCATCTTTTGCGGCCACCTTTTTGTGACACCGCTGGTGAAGGGCTCGAGCGGGAATGGGAGCTAGGCCACGAGTTCGTTGCCGGATCGCTAGCCGATCTGGAATACGTAGAGAAAGTTCCCACTCGGCTCAGCGTTGCACCGTCCGGGCGACACCCACCCTGTGACGAAGTGACGTAGCGGGTGTCTCGGCCCTGTCCATGTTGAATCGCGCGGGCTACCTAGAAACCGAAGTCTAAGAAACTCTGTTAACAGTATCGAGGCCTAAGCGCAAGGTGGCAGATGAGTTGCATCAGGCCTCCGACACCGTTCAAGACTTGTCCGGTTGAAGCCGCCAGTGGAAGGTTGCATTGCTGTTACGTCGGGTTTCTAACACCAGAAGGGTTTAAGTAGTTACACGCCAGTGCTTGGTACCAGACCTGTTACGTCGGGTCATGGACGCTTCAAGAACGACAAATAGAACGCCGCGAACACCAGAACAATTCCGACGTTTACTAACAGCCGCTCCAAGAAGTGGTGTCTGAAGAACAGGAGGTCCACGCCGACCACGACGGCTACCAGCGCGAGCACGTAAAGCACGACGGCCGCCCTTATTCCCATCGATTCATTCTACGCAAACTGACCATTCCGTCAGTCTCCAGTCGGAGATTGTGGACATCGGCGCGCCGACACCAGATTGGTTTAAGTAGTTACACGCCAGTGCAAGGTTGCAGATCTGTCACGTCGGGTCTCCGACACCAACACAATCCGACTCATCAAAGCGTCAGTAATTCTGCAGTCAACTAAATAGCTGCAACCGTACGCATTGCGGGCGCTCTCATGCACAGAGCGCACCTGACGACACTTGCCCGAGCGAGAATCCAGGGAAGTAACCTTCTGACATGATCGTTTGCGTGCCCGTGAC
Source organism: Acidimicrobiales bacterium (assembly GCA_036787845.1). Taxonomy (GTDB): domain Bacteria; phylum Actinomycetota; class Acidimicrobiia; order Acidimicrobiales; family RAAP-2; genus RAAP-2. Next base: position 3,095 of record DAIQOO010000104.1, on the reverse strand, counting down.
CAGTGACGGACAGGTCGATCACCGTTGGGGCCGCGCGGAGTGGATCGCAGTGGCCAACATCGTAAACGGCGAGGTTGAAAGTTGGCAAGAGATTGAGGTGTCCTGGGACCGGCTGCACGATGAGGGTACGTCAGCCCAACACCACGCTCGCGTTGCCCGGTTCCTGCGTCAGAATCACATTGAGGGTGTGGTCGCGCATCACGTCGGGGACGGAATGGTGCGGATGTTGGACACGATGAAGTTGCCATTGTTTCTGGAGGCGATCGGAGACGCCCGAACCGCCGTGCTTGCGACGACGTCGTAGTTCGTCTCGTTGACACGAGCGCCATTCAGTCAGACAGTCGCCAGTGCAAGGTTGCAGATCTGTCACGTCGGGTCTCCGGCACCACAGGTTTGATATCAGGTCGTAGTCCGACCTCATCGAGCGTCACCAGAATCGGTGGAGCGCCGAAGACTTGAACCGTTAACCGGTCGGGGAAGATCCTCACCGCGTCCACGAGGTTGTCAACGAGTAATCGTTGCTCGGCGACACGCCGAGACTCATTGGCCGCCACGTTGAAGTTTCAGTCCATCCGGGCTTCTGTTGACCACTAGGTTTTGTCTGATGATGATGGGATCAGGGCTTGCGCACCTAGGCGGCTATCCGTTTGAGGTGCGTTACAGCGATGGGTCACTGGTACGCGCGCGCGCCGCGGCCGATGTCGCCGCGGACGCCTACCGTTACTTCAGCCGCCTGTTTTCAGGAGTCGAGCCCGACATCGCCGTCATCGTTGTCGACGAGGCGGACTGGGCGAGCAGGCAGCCATACGGGCTGCCGTTCTTTAACGATGACGATGGTCAGATCCGTCCCGGCATCGTGGTGATTCCCGCCGGAAGCGGAGACTTCTGGATCGGCATGGGACAGGACCTCCGCGAGGCGTCGCCTAGCGATTATACGAGATTGCTTGCGACATACCCCGACGGTGCGGGTGGCTTGGATCTGCAACCATTTTTTGATCTCGTCACGATTCATGAGCTCGGCCACGCATTTGAAGTGCTCGGGGATCTCAAGTTGCCGACCTTCTGGTTGGGAGAGATCTTCGCCAACCTGGCCCTCCACGCGTTCGTCGCAACGAGACAGCCGGAACATCTGAACACGCTTGAGGTGCTCTCCAGCGTGGGAGCGCAGAGTCCGCGTCTTGACGCTCGGATGCGCGCCGAGGGTTACAGCACACTGGAGGAGCTCGAAGTCCACTACACGGGTGGTGGCGATCCGATGGGCCCGCTGAACTACGTCTGGTACCAGTATCGGTGGCAGCGTCTCGCGGCAGCGATGTTCGACGCCGACGGTGAGGACGGACTGGTCCACTTTTGGAATTACTTTCACGCGACCGATCGCCTCGATTCCGGCGAGGTAACGGCGGCATCTCTTGCCCCGCTGCTAAGAACCGAGGTGAGCGAGACGCTCGGTCGAGCAGTCCAAGATTGGCGATAGACCTTGTCGCGCCTCCACCGCTTCGCGAGCGAAGCGCGCTCGACTGCGGCCACCTTCGGCCGGTTGGGATGGACATGCTGGCGACTGCCGAACAGTTATCTGCATTGGGATGATTCTGTTCGTGTGAAGGTGATTTGGTCCTCACCCGCCAGTGCAAGGTTGCATACCTGTTGCGTCGGGTTGGCGAACCCACCATTGCTTCCTCGATAGGCAAACGAGTTCGGGGGCGATTCGCGGCGCCCCGTCACCAAAATCCTTCTTTCATTAAACTTCCCACTTGCCCATTGTGGGAAAGTGGGCTATGATTGAGGGACAACCGAAAGGACCTCATGACCCTCATCGAGACGGACGATCGCAGCCGCGTAGTACTTCCAGGACATCCGAGCCAACGCTTCATGGTGCGCGAGAATGAGGATGGCAGCATCCTGCTTGAGCCGGCCCGGATCGTCACCGAGGCCCAGTTTGAGTACGACGAGAGCCCCGAGTTGCAAGCCCTGCTAAGCCGAGCAGCCGCGTCGAAGACCGTGTCGCGGGCTAGTCGGCGTCAGTGAGCAGCCCTTCGGGCTACTCCGAAATCGCTAACGTTCAACTCGACGAAATCGAGAATGGCGACGACCTCGACCTTTACGACGCGCTGCTTGACGTCTGTGAGTTCGTGCTCGCCAGCCCGGGGCAAGCGCAATCGCGCTCCAGCGCTCTCACGACTGCGGAGGGAATCCGCTTTCGCTTGGCGGTGCCGGGTCACCATCCCTACAAGGTCTTCTGGTCAAGCGATGGCCCTCGCGTCGAGGCCGTTTTCCCCTACCACTAGGCGGCCGGGGTGACCTCATTTCAGCATTGCCGTGGCTCTTCCTGCTTTCCTCAGTAAGCCTTTTCGTTAAGGAGATGAAGCCTCCAGTGGATGGTTGTATTTCTGTGGTGTCGGGTCTCCGACACCAGGTTTGAGGGAGCGTTTAGACGCCAGCAGTAGGCTGAGTAGCCATGCTTACCGTCGGCGTGCTAGTCGCTGCCGCGGCGCTACTGATTCTTGTCTTCTATTGGTCGGGCCGACACGGGGACCCAAAGAGAAGTGCCGGGATTTCACTTCGCCGCGGGGCCCGAGCGCACACAAGACTGAATGGTCAGCCCAAGAGGGCCTACGCGAATCGTGACGAAGCTGAAGCACGTGCTCGATTGTTGAGAAAACAAGACGGTGCGTCAATGGGTGTGTATCAATGTGGCACGTGCGCCAAGTGGCACGTGGGTCACGAGAAATAGTGAAGAGCCAGTGGCCAATATCCGGCATCAATCGAGTTGGTCGAGTCTCCGACACTAAATCACTTCAGGCCAGCGATCTCCAGTGACTGGTAGCAGACCTTTCACGTCGGGTCTCCGACACTAATCGAGGGGCTCAAAGGTCAAAATGCGAGTGGTTGATAGCAGACCCGTTGCGCGGACCGTCGACAGATTGTAAGACGAAAAGTGGTTGACCGGCTGGCGCTGACGAAGTGATTGAGGAAAGTGCACGGTGTGAGAAGTAAAACGGAAGATTGGTGCGTAACCGGAACTTGGTCAGATTCCAATCAGCCTCGAGAGCATCTAGGTTGGAAAGAGGAGTGCGAAGACTTCTAATCGTGGAGGC
>DAIQOO010000103.1:0-6066 GCA_036787845.1 Acidimicrobiales bacterium | reverse complement strand
GTCTGACGGGCGTAGGGGCCTTCGCGTGATTCGTTAGCTCCGCCATCAAGATGTGACTTATGCGACGCGGCAATATCGAGTGCGATGCCCACCTCGGTAGAGGGGTCGTGCCCAGCCCGGATGATGGATTCGACGGCCAGCGCGAGCGCGGACTCGCTCGACGTCGACGGCGCGCCAAAGCCGCCCTCGTCACCAACGAGTGTCGACGCTGATCGTTCAATGAGGAGTGACTTCGCTGCGAAATAGACGTCGCATGCCCATTCGATCGCGGTCACTTCGTCGGGGGCTGCGTAGGGGACGATCAAAATGTCCTGAATCGACATTCCTCCACTGGCGTGCAGAATCCCGCTAAAGAGATTGGCCATCGGAAGCGGAAGCGACGCTGGGCGAGCCATCGCCAGGTGCTCCCAGAGTTCGATGCCGCGCACCATGGCACCGGCGCGCGCATGCCGCAGAAACTGCGAGCAGTGCGTTCGAACCCAAACGAGATCGGTCATTCGTACCGTCAATTTCCACGAGCAATTTATCGAGGGCTACCTGATCGGCGACGTCCATGCCTCGTAGCGCTGACGAAATCTCGGATCGAACGGAGTTGACCGCGCTCTCGACACCGTTGCCACCAAAACGCGTTTCGTCGCCGTCACGCCGTTCGACGGACTCGGGGCGACCGGTCGACGGAGCTTGCGCGAACGCGCTAACGCCGTCCGATAGTGTGACGGTAGCTTCCACTGTCGGTGTCGAGCGCGAGTCCAAGATCCAGTGAGCGTCGGCGTCCACGCTCACTATCGGGGTCATTGGCGACCTGAATCGACGAGCACCATGCGAACGATGTCAGCGAGAGTTTCGATGTCGGTGATCTCGCCGCTGAGGGCCCGTCGACCCACGTTGTCTGCTCGAGACCTCGCGTGGTCGTCTGCCAAATACTCAACGGGTGATTTGCCGTACAGGCGTGCCAACATGACGGCGCCCGTGTGTCGAAAGGCGCGAGGTCGGTCCGCCGGTCCGTTGTAGGAGATCCAAAACCTTCGAACGGCTTCCAGCAGAGGCTCAACGCCCTCCGCGGGCTGGTCTCGAAGCGCCTTCAGTATGAAATGGGCGGTGACGGTGCCCAGATCGAAGGCCGGGTCACCGGTGTTCACCACCTCCCAATCGAGGAGCACCGGCTCTTGCGACGTGATCAACACGTTTTTGGGCGTCAAATCGCCGTGCACCAAAGTTCGAGGCGCAGCAGCGATGGTGTCGTCAATGAGTGCGGCAAGATTGGCGCGTAAGTCCGGCACTCGTTGGGCCGTTGCCCGGTAGTACGGGTCGAGGCGCAGCGCGTCGAATAGTTGGCGCGGCCCATCACCGGCGAGCGTTGCCGGGGGCGTGCGACGATGGAGTTCACTTGCGGCAATGCCAAGGGCTGCGGCGACGTCGGGGTGCGTGCGACCCGCGAGCAACTCGTCCTTGTACGTGGGAGCGTCTCCCTCGATGAACTCTTCACCAAGAATCGTCGACATCACGTCCATGAAGCGAAGTCGTGGAACGCGCACTGGTCCTAATCGACCTTCGAGAAAATCAAGAATGGCGGCTTCGTTGTTGCCGCGGCTCCGGTCCACGATCCATTCATCCTCGACATCGAGGCGCTCGAGTGGCACACGGGCCACCCATCGATCGTCGCCCTGCTTAACTATCGCGACGAGGGACGATACGCCACCGTGCATTAGCGAGAGATGCGCGGAACTGTCGATAAGTCTGCGACTCATGAGTACGAATCGTAACTCTTCGAGGTTGGAGGGCGGGACGTCGACGCTCGTCATTCTTGTCTCAAAAAGTTGCGCAATACTGCACGTATTTGTGAAGTAGTCGAACTGTTGTTCCGGCGAACCACTGCGCGTCTCCTTCCCCATTGACTGGAGCGAAGTCCTCAGTCTACAGACGCATAACGTATCGTTCGTCTCGCGACGGCAACGTCGAGTTGCGCACGCCCGGTCCATTTCTCTTCAGATTCTTTCCGTCAACTCTTGTATGACGCACGTGCCTCGATGATTTTGCCGCGATTGTGTCGATTCATTTCGATCACGGAAAGGGGAGCAAAGGTCAACTATCCGTACGACGCTTTACGTTTTCATTATCGATCGGTGACTCAGCGTGGACGCTTTCGCGTCGCGCAAGCAGTTTCTACTCGTTCTAAAAGTGATCGTCTCCGTGGAGATCTATGACGAGTAGTTCGTCGGCGATCATCGTTGTCTCTCCGAAGGGACAATGCCTCTACCCATGGAACCACCCGACGACGACCCGCCCGTTGCGGTCGCCGGATGACGATGACAGACTGGAGAGGCGTTGAGCTTGCTCACCTTAAATGACACCACTCAGCGGCACGTAATCGCGGGGCCAGACCGCAGACTTAGTCGACATTTGGAGGGCAAGATGGCTATTAAGAGACGAACGTTCAATGAGACAGGGACGGCAGAATCGGTCGTCGAGGAGGATCGCGTAGCGGCGGGAGGAACCCGACCCCAGTTTGCGAGGCGTATCGCTAACCTAGGCACTGAAACTGCCTTTGCGGTGTCGGCCGAAGCGGCCGCCTTCGCGGCCCAGGGTCATCGCGTCTATCCGTTCCACCTGGGCGACTTGAACATCCCGACACCGCGCAACGTCGTCGAGGCGTCATTCAAGGCGATCAGGGACGGCAAGACTGGCTACTGTCCGAACGCCGGTATCCCGGCGCTGAGGGATGCCCTGGCGAGCGACGTGAACGCCTCGCACGGTCTCAGTTACACCGCGGACAATGTCGCCATCCAGCCGGGTGGCAAGCCCGTCATCGGCAAGTTCATGCTCGCTCTCATGAACCCAGGCGACGAGGTGCTCTACCCGAACCCCGGTTATCCCATCTACGAGTCGCAGATTGAGTTTCACGGCGGCGTTGCCGTTCCTTACGGTTATCGCGAGGGCGAGCATGGCTTTGAAATTGATCTCGAGGCGCTCGAGGCGGCCATCACGCCGCGTACCCGTATCCTCGTATTGAACGACCTGCAGAACCCTCTGGGCGCTGAGTGCTCCCCGCAAGAGTTTGTACGCCTCGCTGAGCTCGTCGAACGAAACGACCTCATGGTCCTATGCGATGAGGCTTACTTCGACATCCGCTACTCCGGCCTTGGCGCCTCTTTCGTCTCGCTAGTGGGCATGGCTAAGCGCAGCGTCATCCTCTATACCTTCTCTAAGAAATTCGCCATGACGGGCTGGCGCCTGGGCGCAGCGATCGGGCCGCGCAGCGTGATCGATGTCATCACCAAACTCAACGTCAACGACGAGTCTTGTTCGAACCACTTCATCCAGTACGGCGCCCTCGAGGGGCTTACGGGCGACCAATCCGGGCCCCGTCACATCCTGTCGGTCCTGCGCGAGCGGCGTGACGTGGCGATCACGCTCTTGAATCAGACGCCCGGCGTTCGCTGTTACGAGCCCAATGGCACCTTTTACCTCTTTCCTAACGTCACCGACGCGATGCGGATGAAGGGCTTCACTGATGTCGAGGACTTTCGGCGCGCGGTGCTCCACGCGACCGGTGTCTCTGTGTGCTCGCGCGCGCATTTCGGCCGCCCCCAGCCCGGGGAGAACGAGCATTTCGTGCGCTTCGCCTACTCGGGCATCGACACGATGCAGATCGTCGAAGGACTCGAGCATCTAAAGGCGTATCTCGCGGGAGACCAGAACCATGTCTAGGCGGGCGGTCTGGGTCCCTGCAGCAGAGACGATGCCGTCCGAGGACGGCCCGCTGGGGGCTGGCGAGTTAGCCGCATTCGAAACCCTCGATATGCTCTACCGCTCACTGTGCGCCTTGCTCTACAACTACGTACCGACATCAGGACATCCGGGCGGTTCGATCTCGTCGGGGCGCCTCGTGGCCGGCGTCTTGTTCGACAGCCTCGACTACGACCTCGCCGCGCCCGACCGCGAAGACGCCGATATCCTGTCGTACGCGGCGGGCCACAAGGCGATGGGCCTTTACGCGATGTGGGCCCTGCGTGACGAGATCGCGCGTCTGGCGGCGCCCGAGCTCCTGGCGGGCGACGACCGGCATCGCTTGCGTCTCGAGGACCTGCTCGGCTTTCGCCGCAACCCCATCACTGCGACACCACTGTTTGTGGCCCTGCATGCCCGGGCTCTGGACGGTCACCCCACGCCGGCCACGCCCTTCGTGCGCCTCGCCACCGGTGCTTCGGGTGTCGGCATGGCGAGCTCCATCGGCATGGCCATTGGCGCGCGCGACCGTTACGGCAAAGACTGCCCGCGCATCCATATCGCCGAGGGCGAAGGCGGGCTCACGCCGGGACGCGTAAGCGAAGCTCTAGCCGCCGCCGGCACGGCCTCGCTCTCTAACGTCGTGGCGCACATCGACTACAACCAAGCCTCGATCGACAGTGACCATGTCTGTCGGGAGGGCACAGTTCCCGGTGACTACGTCCAGTGGGAACCGGGTGAACTGTTTTATCTGCACGACTGGAATGTCGTGCAGGTCTCAGACGGCCATGACTTCCAGCAAGTCGTGGCCGCCCAGCGCTGCGCAGCTGGCATCGACAACGGCCAGCCCACCGCGGTCATCTACCGCACGCGAAAGGGTTGGGAGTACGGGCTCGAAGGCCGGGCTTCACACGGTGCCGGACACAAGCTCTGCTCCGCCGGCTTCTACGGGGCATTGGGCGAACTGACCAGCGACATTGAGCAGTCCTTGCCGAGCTGTAACCCCGCCGACCGGCGCTGCGCCGGGCCCGATGGTGACCAAGTCCGCGAGGAGTGCTTTTGGGAGGCGTTGCAGGTCGTACGCCACTGCCTCGAGAAGGAAAAGCCGGCAGTGCAGGTGCTGGCCGCGCGGCTCGTCGCCGCACGCGAGCGGCTCGATCGACACGCCCGCGTTGCGCGCCCGGCGGCGCCGCGCGTTAGAGCTGTCTTTGAACTCGTCACCCGCGCGGCGACCGACACGCCCGAGGAGCTTCGCCTCGAGCCCGGCACGAAGACGACATTGCGCGAGACCCTCGGGCGGTCGTTACGACTCCTCAACAAGGCGTCGGACGGTTCCTTGCTCACGGCCTCTGCCGACCTGCTCGGCTCGACCAGCGTGGCAACGATCGCGGCGGATTTTGCCCCCGGCTACTGGAACGCCGCCACCAACCCCGACGCCCGGCTGCTCTCTATCGGGGGCATCTGCGAGGACGCCATCGCCGGAGTGCTTTCGGGCGTCTCGGCCTACGGCCACGCCATTGGCGTGGGGTCCTCCTACGGAGCCTTCATGGCGCCCCTCGGTCATATCGCCGCTCGGTTGCACGTCATCGGCGCCCAAGCGCGACCAACTGGTGGCGAACCTTGTATGCCACTGATTCTGATCTGCGGGCATGTCGGACTCGCGACCGGCGAGGACGGTCCCACCCACGCAGACCCACAGGCGCTGCAACTGCTCCAGGAGAACTTCCCTGCCGGAACGGCGATCACCCTTACGCCTTGGGAGCCCCAGGAGATCTGGCCCATACTGGCGACTGCTCTCGCTCAGCGACCCGCGTTCATCGCCCCGTTCGTTACCCGACCCGAGGAGACGGTGCTCGATCGTAAAGCCCTCGGTCTCGCGGCGCCTGAGGCGGCGGCGACCGGCGTCTACCTGCTGAGGCGCCCGCTTGGGGCAGGCGACGTGACGATCGTGCTACAGGAGAGCGCCGTTACCTACGCCTTCGTGACCGAGGCTCTGCCTCTGCTGGAGAACGAGGGCATCGACCCCCGGGTGTACTACGTGGCTAGCGCGGAACTTTTCGACACGCTGTCGTCTGAGCGCCGTCACGCGCTCTTCCCCGAGGCGCATGCGCTCGAGGCCATCGGAATCACCGGCTTCACGTTGGCGACAATGTATCGCTGGGTGCGTTCTGACGCCGGTCGCGAGGCGACGCTCCATCCTTATCGTCAGGGCCACTATCTCGGAAGCGGTCAGGGCGAGGTGGTGCTTGCCGAAGCTGGCCTCGATGGCGTCAGTCAATTCCATGCCATCAAGAAGTACTTGAATAATGTAAAGACACTTCCTCCGCCACTACCACGACT
>DAIQOO010000243.1:0-1663 GCA_036787845.1 Acidimicrobiales bacterium | reverse complement strand
CGTTGGCGCATTAGAGAACCAACTTGTAGCCAGTTCCTCGAACAGTTACGAGGTAGGTGGGACTGGCCGGGTCGGGTTCGATCTTCATGCGAAGACGGCGAATGTGCACGTCCACGAGACGACTGTCCCCGAAGTAGTCGTAACCCCAGACGCGCTCTAACAAGTCTTCGCGCGAGAGCACGCGTCCATTGACCGACGCCAAATCAGTGAGCAGGCGAAACTCGGTGGAAGTTAGATGAAGCTCAGTGCCGTCACGGTGACGAACAATGCCTTCGTCGGGTACGACGCGAAGTTCACCCATCTGAAAGGCGTTCGTACTCTTGTCGGGACGACGTCGCAAGTGCGCGCGCACGCGCGCGAGTAGTTCTTCGGGCACGAACGGCTTGGTGACGTAGTCGTCTGCCCCTGATTCGAGTCCGAGCACCACGTCGGCCGTTTCGTCGCGCGCCGAGACGATGACGATGGGTAAGTCACTGGCCGCTCGCAAGGCTTGGCAGGTCTGAAATCCGGTCATGCCCGGCAACATGACGTCCACGATCGCCACGTCAGAGGTCATGCGCGCAAAGAGCGCGACACCGAGCTCGCCCGTGGCGGCGTCGTCAACGCTAAAGCCCTCGCCTTCGAACATGAGTCGAAGAGCGGTGCGAATGTGGTCGTCGTCTTCGACGATCAAGATACGAGGCACCCCAGCTCCTTTGGAATCTCCGCTAAGACTAGTGAACCACCGCCTCGGCGCGTGGCGTCACTAGCCTTGACGCGTGTCGGTTGTTGGAAAAGGCGAGCGGGCCACGTCGTCGTGGCACCTGACGAACTACGCGGATACCTTGCGCGCCGCGGACCGTTCAGCCGCTACACAACGGGCTTACGTGGCCGACGCCAACGCCTTCGTGCACTGGGCGAGTGAACGCGGCTCAAGCCAGCCGATTGACATAACGAAGAAGGATCTGCGCGACTATCTGGTCTTTATGACCAATCGTGGCGACGAACGCACATCGATCATTCGCCGTCGGGCGTCGCTGCGAAGTTATTTCTCGTGGCTCGTCGAGCGCGGGCATCTATCCGCGAGCCCGGCCGCGCGCTTGCTCGCGCCACGTCCCGCCCAGCAGTTACCCAAGATCGTGATTCGTGAACAACTCGAGAGTCTCTTGGACGACGATTGGGGCGAGGACGAATGGGCCACGCTCGATCGAGCCGTCTGCGAGGTCCTCTACGGCGCGGGACTACGCGTGTCGGAACTCTGCGGGCTCAATCTCACGAGCGTCGACTTCAACCAAGGACTACTGCGCGTGCTCGGCAAGGGTCGAAAAGAGCGCATTGTGCCGCTGCACCGACGAGGTCTTGAGTCCCTTCGACTGTGGATTGACGACGCCCGTGACGACGTGATTCGAAGCGACTCGCCCGCTGAGGCTCTGTTCTTAAATCGCCGCGCCCACCGACTGGGACCACGCGACGTGCGACGGATTCTGGATCGTCGCGTCGCTCGCGGTCACGTGCACCCTCACGCACTACGCCATACCTACGCCACGCACCTTGTCGAGGGTGGCGCTGATCTGCGAGTGGTGCAAGAGCTCTTAGGACACGAGAGTCTCACGACGACGCAGATTTACACGCACGTCTCCAAGTCTCGACTCCAAAAGGTGCACCGTCAGACCCACCCGCGGGG
>DAIQOO010000242.1:0-1668 GCA_036787845.1 Acidimicrobiales bacterium | reverse complement strand
CGGGCCCGGTGCCACTTCCGCCAGACTTGCCGGTGCCCTGGCGCTTGCTCATGCACGGCATGCTCGATCACCGTCCCGACGAGCGTCTGAGCGGCGGGGAAGTCGCGGCACTCCTCGCGACCCCTCCGTACTCTGTGCCCTGGTCGCCCACGAGCGGCGATGAAACAGTACCTCTGCTCGCGGTGACACCAAGCGACGCCACTACTCGAATGGCGAGCAACGGAGCGGACCTCACGGCGCGAATGCCCGGTGTCGCCGGTGCGATGGCATTGTCGAGTGACGACACTGTGGTGGCGAACTCAAAGAAGAGTAACGTCGCTCGCACTCGCCGATCTCGACCGAGGCCTTGGTGGCTTGCGCCTTCGGGTTTTGTGGCCGTGGCCGCGCTTGTCGTCGCGCTCTTCTTTCTCTTCCATCGAGGTCCAGCATCGACGCCCTCGACCACGTCGACGACGTCGACGACGTCGACCACGTCGACAACAACTACGACGACGTCGACGATTCCGTTAAGTTCGACGGCGATCGCGACGTTGGTGCGCGACTTAGCGACGGGCCAAGCGGCGGGGAACATCGACTCCGCCTCGCAGCAGAGCATCACGGCCGCAGCGGAACAAGCTCTCGCCGATAACGCGAATGGAGATACCAACAAGGTTGTTAACGATCTTCAACAAGCGCAGTCGGCGATTGGCAGTGGACTCCAGAACGGCACGATTACTACGGCTGAAGGTGCGACGCTTACGCACGACCTCGCGGTCTTTGCGAACTCACTTGGGCTCAGTGTGTCATCGACGACCACTACCCAACCAGGGCATGGTCCGGGCAAAGGTCACGGCAACGGCCACTAGGCCGCTTGATTACGAGGCGTGCGTTACGACTCGCTCTGACTATTCATAGCGAAGCGCTTCGATGGGATCGAGTCCTCGAGCTCCCAATCGACGTAACGTCTGCCGGAATGCACGTGACCGGCGTCGCCACAGCCCATCGTGACCACGCCGTCGGCGTCATCTACGACGGTGTACACCTCCCACCGAGCGCCGGCGGGGCCATCGACTCAGACCTTGTTTTGGAGCGCGTAGCAACATGTGGTCTGTTCTTCGACGTCGGTCGTAACGCCAGCGTCGGTGAGGTAGGTGATGGCACCGGTGACTTCGCCACTCGTAAAGACCTCAACGCCGAGATGGTTAATCGTGCAGGGTTGTTCGCGTTTTCGATCAGAACGAGCTTGAGCGGCGGCTCGTCAATCGCGAAGTTGGCGTCGTCCGGGCGCCGTTTGGCCGACGGCACCTTGGAACGTCGAATGGAAGTCGACTGCTACATCGAGATTTGACACGTTGAGCGCTAGTTGGAGCCTTGCCGCGGGACCCCCTTAGATTGATGCAGTCAATCTGTAGAGCAGCGAACACATTGACGCTCGTCAATACTAAGGTGGAATTATGACAACTCGTTCGTCGATTCCAGTTGAAGCCGACGTCATCGGTTGCTGTAGTCCCCTTGGGAATAGTGTGCTGAGCGAACGAGAGTCCGACGAGACGGCGAGGATGTTTGGCGCGTTGAGCAATCCAACTCGACGGCGGATGCTGTCGTTGATCGCGTCAGAAGATGAGGTCTGTGATTGTGCGCTCGAAGGTCCCCTCGAGAAGAGTCAGCCCACCATTTCGCACCACACCA
>DAIQOO010000018.1:0-20991 GCA_036787845.1 Acidimicrobiales bacterium | reverse complement strand
GATGGTGACCCCGCACACGTTCTTTGAGAACCTCGGCGTTCGCTACGTCGGACCAATTGACGGACACAACATAGAAGCACTCGAGAACGTCCTGAGGAGTGCCGCCGAGTGGGACGGTCCCATCGTCGTGCACACTTTGACCCAAAAGGGCCGCGGGTACGAACCGGCCGTCAGTGACGACCTCAAGATGCACGACTATAAACTTCCCCCACGTCTCAACGATGATATGGCCAAGGGTGTCACGTTTAATCAAGCGTTCTCCAACGCGTTGGTGGCGATGGCGAGCGAGGACGATCGTATCGTCGCCATCACCGCCGCGATGGCCGGTCCCACCGGACTCTTGAACTTTCAGTCCCGTTTCCCGACTCGATTCTTCGACGTCGGCATCGCGGAACAACACGCCGTCACGGCCGCCGCTGGCATGGCGATGGGCGGATTGAAGCCGGTCGTCGCCATCTACTCCACCTTCTTCTCTCGCGCCTTTGACCAAGCCCATCTCGACGTGGGACTCTTGAACCTCCCGGTCGTCTTTGTCTTCGACCGAGCGGGCATCACCGGTGACGACGGCCCGAGTCACCACGGCCTCTTGGACATCGCGCTCTGCATGGCGATTCCCAACATGACCGTGTTCGCGCCGTCCAGCGCCGAAGAGGTTCCGGTCATGCTCGAGAGTGCGTTATCGATGTCGTCGCCGACCGCCCTGCGCTTCCCAAAAACACTCCCCCAACCCTTTGATGGGAACGTCGGCGAAGGACTCAACGCGCGAGAGGTTGTTCGCGGGGACGGTTCATTGTGCGTGCTGGCGGTGGGCAAGATGGCGCCCGCTGCGTACAAGGCGTTAGAACTGCTTGGCGACGAAGCACGTCAGATAACGCTCTACGACGTTCGCGTGCTTCCCCCAGACCCAAAGATGATCGACGACGCCCTCACACACGAGCGAATCATCACCATCGAGGACGCGACGCGCCACGGTGGTGCCGGGACCCTCATGGTGTCGGCCGTTCGTTCGAGGGCCCAAGAACTCGAGCGTCCCTTTCCCACCACGCGCATCTTGGGCGTGCCGCGGGTGTACCTCGAGCACCACCGCCCCGACGCACTGCTCGCCGAGTTAGGCCTCGACGCCGAAGGCCTGGCCGGCGCGTTCACTCGACTCTTGTCGAATCAGCCCGAGTTCGCCCGCCACATACCTGAGTCGCCTCGTCCGAACTACTTCTAACCGCTGTCGCAATCAGACGCCCGTAAAATGGCGTCATGAGCTTCGAGATCGAGAAGTCCGAGCACCAGTGGCGAGAAGAACTCTCGCCTGAGCGCTACGCCGTGCTGAGAAAGGCGGCCACCGAGGCGCCATTCACCGGCTCACTCTTGCACGTTGACGCGAACGGCGTCTTTAGTTGTGGGGCATGTGGCCAAGTTCTCTTCACGAGTTCCCAAAAGTTCGATTCGGGCTGTGGCTGGCCAAGTTTTGACGCGTGCGAACCGGGAACCGTCGTCGAGCGCAGCGACGGTTCACTCTTCCGTAAACGTACCGAGATTCTTTGCGCTAGATGCGGAGGTCACCTGGGTCACGTTTTCAACGACGGTCCGACGCCGACGGGACTTCGCTACTGCGTGAATTCGCTCGCGATCGACTTTGACGAGTCGAAGAACTAAACATCGAGGAATCGACGAATGGCGATCGCTGATCCCACGGATCCGATGACCACGCCCACGATGAGTACCACGAGGTTCGTGCCGATCAGCGCCGACGTGTTGAGTTGAAATTCGTTGTGCAACGGATACCACGTGTGCAACGCCGTTACCGCCAGAATTGCTACGACTGATCCGAGAAATCCCTGGATGAAGCCCTCAGTGATGTAGGGAATGCGAATGAACCAGTTCGTCGCACCAACTAATTTCATCACCGACACCTCACGTCGTCGCGCGAAGATCGCCATGCGAATCGTGTTAAGGATCAACACCGTCGCCGAGAGCAAGAGCACCGCCGCGAGAGTTAAGAAGACGATCTGCAAGATTCGAATCGCACGGTTCATCTCACGGATCTGTTGTTCGGGTGCGGTGACTTTGTAGACGCCGGGTTGAGGCGTGAACATATTCTCAACAGCGAAGGCGTTCGACGGCACGGTAGGAATGCAGCGGAACGAGGAGGGCATGTCCGAGATTTTCAACACGCCGGACTCTGAGGGCGGCAAAAGTTGCACCGCCTCTTTGTAGTCCTGAGCCTGGGTGTAGTACACGCAGCTCTTCACGATCGGTAAATTCGACAACTGCGTTCGCACGCCATTGATTTCACTCGTGGACGCCGTCGGTTGCATCCAGATCGTGACGCGCGTACCTTGTTGCCACTGCGCCGATGCCTGCGCGGCGCTCTGCTTGAGCAACAGGGCTGATCCCACGAGCGAGAGCGACACCGCCACGGTCAAGACCGCGGCGATCGTCATCATGCGATTACGCCAGAGATTACTGAACGTCTCCTTGAAGGCGTATCGGAAATAGACCCGCATTAGAGCGAGACGCCTTCGTCGATGCCATAGACGCCGCGCACCTGGTCGCGAATCATCTCGCCCTTGTCAAGTTCAACGACTCGACGACGCATCCGGTCCACCAGGGCCTTGTCGTGCGTGGCCATGACGACGGTGGTGCCGGTGCGATTGATTCGCTCTAGCAGCGCCATGATGGATTCAGAGTTCGAGGGGTCGAGGTTACCGGTGGGCTCGTCGGCCAACAAAATAAGCGGCCGGTTCACGAAGGCCCGGGCGACCGCGACGCGCTGTTGTTCACCACCGGAGAGCTCGTGGGGCAGATTCTTGGACTTGTCCGAGAGTCCAACGAGCTCGAGGATCTGGGGAACCTGGGATTCGACCGTAGATCGTGGACGACCAATTACTTCGAGTGCGAAGGCGACGTTCTCGAAGACACTCTTATTAGGCAGCAATCGGAAGTCTTGGAAGACGCAGCCAATGTTCCGGCGAAGGTAGGGAACGCGCCACTTGGGCAGTTCACCGATGTCGCGGCCCGCTTCGAGGATGCGGCCTTGGTCGGGATGTTCTTCTCGAAGTAGCAGACGCAAAAACGTCGTTTTGCCCGATCCCGAAGCACCGACCAAGAAGACAAACTCACCTTTTTCGATGTCGAGCGAAATGTCCTTAAGGGCGGACGTGCCGTTCTTGTACGTCTTTGAGACATTTTCGAATCGAATCACGGCATCACCCCCTCGGGTTCATTGGTTGTTGTGCGACGAGCGGGCACAGCGATAGGACCATTCTAGTTTGGTCAAGGAACACATCCGTTCCACGAAAGCCCTGCATTTGTCGAGTCTGGAAACTTTTATGAAGCGGACCGCTGACGTCGTAGCTCGGCTTCCATAAACCCGTCGAGATCGCCGTCTAACACCGCCTCGACGTTTCCAGTCTCGTAGTCGCTACGGTGATCTTTCACTAATTGATAGGGCGCTTGGACGTAGCTACGAATCTGCGAACCCCACGCGTTGTCACTTCGATTGGCGCTCAACGCGTCCATCTCGGCTCGGCGTTGTGCTCGGGCACGTTCCGCTAATTTCGCCTCAAGTATCTGCATGGCGCGCGCGCGATTCTGGTGTTGTGATCGTTCGTTTTGACAACTCACGACAATGCCACTGGGCAGGTGCGTGATGCGAATTGCTGAATCGGTCTTGTTGACGTGCTGTCCACCGGCGCCAGAAGATCGGTAGGTATC
Source organism: Acidimicrobiales bacterium (assembly GCA_036787845.1). Lineage (GTDB taxonomy): Bacteria > Actinomycetota > Acidimicrobiia > Acidimicrobiales > RAAP-2 > RAAP-2. The sequence goes on along the minus strand of DAIQOO010000018.1, from coordinate 17,280 downwards.
GACGCGAAGATCCTTTTCGTCAATCTCTACTTCAGCGGCATTGTCGTCGAGTAATGGCGTGATCTCCAGGCTCGCAAAACTAGTTTGGCGACGCGCTTGTGAGTCGAAGGGACTGATGCGAACGAGACGATGGACGCCACGTTCAACCGAAAGCCATCCGTACGCGAAGCGACCCTTCACGATGAACGTCGAGGACAGCAATCCGGCCTCTTGACCTTCGGTCGCTTCATCAATCTCAACGCCAAATCCCCGACGTTCAGCCCAGCGTGAGTACATGCGCAACAACATCTCGGTCCAGTCCTGCGCGTCGGTGCCGCCCGCGCCGGCGTGCAGTTCAACGATCGCGTCGTTCTCGTCGTAGAGACCGCTAAAGAGACTTTGGGTCTCGAGTGAGGCGATATCGTGACCAAGTTTTTCAACCGAACTCGCGAGCTCATCAAAGGTTGACGCGTCGGCCTCTCCGGCATTGAGCGACTCGCGGGCAAACTCGACGAGGACAGCGGCGTCGTCCAGGGCGCTTCGAAGCGCGTCAAAGGACTCCAGATCGTTGCTCAGTCGTCCTAATTCGGTCGTGACCTCACGGGCGTTGTCTTGGTCATCCCAGAGATGGGGGTCCGCGGCCAGTTGCGCCAACGTGGTGTGTCGAGCCCGACTCTCGTCAATTTTTAAGTAGTCCCTCGCCGCGTCCCATCTGGTCTCGAGCTCTTCGATCGTGGCCAGGGCGAGGCGTAAGGCGTTCTCTGCTTTAGGGTCGGCCATGGCACTGCTTGAACTTACGACCTGAACCGCACCAACACGGATCGTTACGGCCGATCTTGTCATTGTGTTGCGTCGGCTTTTTCACCACGTCGTGTGCTGGCAGTTCCGCAGCGCCCGGTGCTACTGCGTCAACGTTCGTCAGCGCGCCCTCGAGTCCTTCGTCCACAGCGCCGTCCTCGCTTGGTTCTGGCAAGGCTTCGACGTGAGTGATGTAGCGAACGTAATCGATGTCAACCGCTTCGAGGAGATGCTCGAACATCAAGTAGCCCTCTTTTTGCCACGCGGTGAGAGGGTCTTGCTGGGCCACTTGGCGAAGATGGATGCCGTCGCGTAAGTAGTCCATGTCCGAGAGGTGGTCACGCCAACGCTGGTCGAGGATCTGGAGCATCACGTCGCGCTCGATCTCCTTGGCGGTGTCGAGGCCGCCGACGAAGTCCTCCGACTTCTTCTCGTACTGGCTCACCGCTTCGTCGACAACGAGCGCCACGATGTCGTCGACGTCTTCGAACGAGCGCAACGTCTCGGCGTTGAGCTCCGTTGGGTAGTAGCCCTGTAGATCCAAGACGAGCGTGTTGAGATCCCACTCTTCAGAAAAGGCCGTTCCTAGGTGTTCGTCGACGACCAACGTGAGACGCTCTTCGATTAAGACGATCGTCGCGTCGTGAATGTCTTCGCCGTCCAAGACCTGTTGACGTCGCCCGTAGATGACTTTGCGCTGTTCGTTCATTACCTCGTCGTACTTCAAGACGTCCTTGCGGATCTCGGCGTTGCGCGCTTCGACGGTGTTCTGCGCTCGCTCAATAGCTTTTGACACCATCTTCGCTTCGATCGCCTCGTCGTCGGGCATGGTGCGATCCATAACCCATGACACTGCCCCCGTAGCGAAGAGGCGCAGTAGTTCGTCTTCGAGTGAAAGATAGAAGCGACTCTCGCCGAGGTCACCTTGGCGGCCAGAACGTCCACGCAGCTGGTTATCAATACGTCGCGAGTCGTGTCGTTCCGTGCCAAGCACGTAGAGACCGCCGGCGGCGCGCACCATGTCGCCTTCTGTCTGAGTCACCGGCTTCCACTTGGCGAGCGCCTTTTTATAAGCCTCGTCGTAGTCTTCCGTACCTGAGGAAAATCCTTGACTCAACGCGTCGCGCGTCGCGAGCCCTTCAACATTTCCTCCGAGAATCACGTCGACACCTCGACCGGCCATGTTGGTCGCGACCGTGACCGCACCCTGTCGACCGGCTTGAGCGACGATTTCGGCTTCGCGGAAGTGTTGCTTCGCGTTCAAGACCTCATGGTCGATGCCGGCCTTGGAAAGTTCGCGCGACAACAGTTCAGACTTCTCCACCGACGCCGTACCGAGCAAAATTGGTTGGCCGTTGTCCCGGCGCCCTCGCACGTCATCGACGATGGCCGCGAACTTGGCGGCCTCGGTCTTAAAGATGAGGTCGGGCTGGTCAATTCGACACGCTGGTTGGTTGGTCGGGATCGGCACGACCGACAGACCATACGTATTGCCAAACTCCGCTGCTTCCGTCTCAGCGGTACCGGTCATTCCGGCCAACTTCTCGTAGAGGCGAAAGTAGTTCTGCAAGGTGACGGTCGCCCAGGTATGGTTCTCTTCTTGAATTCGCACGCGCTCTTTGGCCTCGACTGCTTGATGGAGTCCGTCACTCCAGCGTCGACCCTCGAGGGTACGTCCCGTGAACTCATCGACGATCTTCACTTCACCTGAATCAACGAGGTAGTCCTTGTCGCGGTGAAAGAGCTCTTTTGCCCGCAGGGCCTGACCGAGTTGGTGCACGTAGTTCGTCGCTACCGCGTCGTAGAGATTCGTCACGCCAAGTTGGCGTTCCACCTTCTCGATACCAGCCTCGGTCGGCACGACGGTCTTCTTCTCTTCGTCGACTTCGTAGTCGGCTTCACGTACTAATGAACGCGCGATCGAGGCGAACTGGTAGTAGAGCTTCGTGACGTCGGACGCGGGACCCGAGATGATCAACGGTGTCCTCGCTTCGTCGATCAAAATCGAGTCGACCTCGTCGACAATGGCGTAGTGATGGCCGCGCTGGACCATGTGTTCAGCGCTGCGCGCCATATTGTCGCGCAAATAGTCAAAACCAAACTCCGTATTCGTGCCGTACGTCACGTCCGCGCCGTAAGCATCGCGCTTTTCATCGAAGTCCTGGAGGTCAGGTCCCACGCGACCAACGCGCAGCCCCAAGAATCGGTGCAGCTCGCCCATCCAGTTGGCGTCACGAGTGGCGAGGTAGTCGTTTACCGTCACCACGTGAACGCCCTGGCCTGCCAACGCGTTCAGGTACACCGGCAATGTCGACACGAGTGTCTTACCTTCACCGGTCTTCATTTCAGCGATCCAGCCAAAATGCAGCGCCATGCCGCCCATGAGCTGCACGTCATAGGGACGTTGCCCAAGGACTCTCGTGGCGGCCTCGCGTACCACCGCGAAGGACTCTATTAGGAGGTCGTCGAGCGTCTCGCCTTCGGCGAGGCGCTCACGAAAGACGTCTGTCTTGGCCCTAAGTTCGGCATCGGTCAGGGCCGCCATCTCACCGGCGAGCTCGTTAATCGGCCCCACGAGTTCGGCGAGTTGACGCACCCGCTTACCTTCTCCAGCCTTCAAAATCTTCTGAAATACGCTCATGTCGTGTTTTACCCTAACGGTCAACTGTGTACTGCAACAGGGCTACGAGTGCTGACCTGGTCTTTGACCCCACACTTGCCTGCGGCGATGTCCGTGCGCACCCCGAGCAGCTCACGCTCTCCCAGAGTGACCTCGCACACTTCACCGGCTCCCTCGGCGATCACGTTGATCGCTCCGGGGCAGGACTTACTTCTAAACCGCGCCATGCTCAGCGTCAATAAGACGCCTTACGTGGGTCGTTTCGCCCGCGACTGGCATCGACTTTCAACCACAGACCACTCGCAGCCCTCTCAGGATTCTAGGCGACGACGGCGCTAGCTCTTCGGGCGCGCTACGAGCACGAGAACCAGACGAAGACTGAGCACGAGGCTCGCTAGTGGCACCAGCGCCCGACGCCAGCCCCTCGCCGTTTGAAACTCAAATCTCATTGCACTGCGGTGATGCGCGATCACCATGGCGCGCGACGCCCGAGCTCTCGACACGCCTTCGATATGAGTAACGACCGCCGCGCTCGTGGCGGCGACCTCGAATCCATGCTCTCGCAGCTGCCAGCACAGCGCCATGTCCTCGGCGAACATGAAGTAACGCTCGTCAAAACCACCGACTAACTCAAAGACGGTTCTTCGAACGAGAAAACATGCCCCCGACACCCAGTCCACGATGCCGTCGGGACTCGTCGTTCGATAACGCTTGGTCGCGGGATTACCTGGCCACAACGGTGAGAGGACGGCGTGCAGACCGGCGAGCCAGACGTTGGGAAAGACGCGCCGCGACGGATACACCGTACCGTCTGGTCGGCGAATCTCGGGACCAACGAGCGCCACGCTGTCGTGCTTGTCGAGGTAGTCGCAGAGTGCGCGTACCGCTCCTTCGTGCACGACGACGTCGGGATTCGACACGAGCACGTAGGGCGTTACTGGAGCGAACGCCACGCCTCGATTCACGCCGCGCCCGTAGCCCAAGTTCACGCCCGGTGCCACCACTTTGACATTGTGCGCGAGCAGCGACGTCGGCACGGAGCCTTCTTCACCATTTTCAACGACGATGATCTCCTTGACGTCGTTACTCAGTAGTGACGTCACGCACTCGACCAGTACTTCGTCGGCGTGATAGTCAACAACTACCGCCGCCACGTCGCGGGCTACGTCACTCACGTCGTGATCGATCCGTTACCAGGCGCGCCAAGGCGTCGCGCCAAGGCGGCAGCGCTGACCAGCTCGCGGCAAACTTTTCGGTGTCGAGATCACTACGCGCGGGTCGAAGAGCTAACTGCGCGGGTGAGAGTTCGCTCGTGGCGATGGGCGTCGCGAACCCCTCTGATCGATTGAGGAGGCTCCCGACGTAGGCCGCAATCTCGAACCACGTCGTCGCGCCGGTGTTGGCCACGTGCCAGACGCCACTTGGTCGCTCGCGAATCAAGGTGACGAGTGACCTCGCGAGATCGCTCGCGGCAGTGACCGTACCCATTTGATCGTCGACGAAACGGACGTTCTCGCCCGACATTGCGCGTTCGGCGATAGCGTGCACGACGTTCTTTCCCCTCACGCCCATCACCCAGGACGTACGCACAATGGTGTCACTCGACGAACAGCGAAGTTCGCCTTCTCGTTTTGACGCGCCGTAGACACTGAGCGGGTGCGGCTCGTCGAACTCAACGTAGGGCGCACCTTTCATGCCATCAAAGACGTAGTCGGTCGAGATGGTGATTAAGTGCGCTCCAACGTCGAGGGCTCCAAGTGACATCGACGCCGTGCCCAATTCGTTCACGGCAAAGCACGCCTCGACGTCTCCTTCGGCCCTATCAACAGCGGTGTACGCGGCCAAATGAACAATGACGTCGGGTCGAACGTTGCGAAGTGAGCGCAGCACGGCGTCGCGATCAGTGACGTCCAGCTCACGTCGAGTGAGACCTACGACGTCGAATTCGTTTGATCGAACGCTTCGATCGTCAGGTTGAAAAGTATCGTCGCCGCCGAGCGGCGTGACGCCGCCTAGAACGTCGAGCAGATCAACGCCGACCTGTCCGCTAGCCCCGGTGACGAGCACTCGCGTTAGACGTCTCACGCGCGCTCGTCCTCACTTGGGCGAACGTGGACCACGTCGCCCATCGTGAACGTGCGCAGGGTCCCCTCTACGACGACGAGTAGTCCTCCGGCCTCGTCCACGCCCGTGGCCTCGCCAACATAGGAGTCGCCGAGTGTCTCAACTCGAACGAATTTACCGATGGTCGCCAGTGCGCTCTCGTATTCGCGACGTAACTCGCGTTGGCCCTCGTCACTGTCGAGTTGCGCGCGACGCGACTCGAGCTCTTCGAGAACGTGGTCGAGCAGCGCTCGGGGCGCGATCATCACGCCACTTTCTAGAAGCACACTCGTCGACGCGGCGCCCTCTGGACCCTGGTAAGCGAGATTGACGCCAAGTCCAACCACAACGGCAACGCCACTCGACGTCTCGATGACCTCGGCGAGCAAACCCGCCAGTTTGTTCTCGCCCACGACCAAATCATTCGGCCACTTCAGCTGTGGTCGAACGCCACTGAGTCGAACGAGCGCGGCGCGCGCGGCAAGCGCAGTGGCGGCGACCACCAATTGCAGTCGATCAGCGTCGATCTGAGGACGTAAGAGAATCGAACAGAGCAGTGACGCGCGCGGTGGGGACTGCCACGCACGATCGAGGCGACCACGACCCGAGGTCTGGAAGTCAGCGAGCGCGACGGCGCCCTCGACGGCACCCTCTTTCGCCCGAACGGCAAGGTAGGTATTGGTCGATTCGATCTCGTCAAAGTGTTCAACTCGCCAAACAATGGGACTCACGTTCAAACATTAGAGTTTCAGTGGCGAGTGCTAGAAAATGACAGGCTCACAACGGAGGTTCGCGTGTTAAAGAAAGTCCTTATCGCCAATCGGGGCGAGATCGCGGTTCGCGTGATGAGGACCTGTCGCGAAATGGGCATTTCCACGGTTGCCGTCTACTCCGAGTTGGACCGTAACGCGCTACACGTGCGACAGGCCGACGAAGCCTTCGCCCTCGGTGGTCAAAGCGCCGCCGAGAGTTACCTCAACACCGAGGCGATATTGGACGTCATCCATCGCTCGGGCGCTGACGCGGTGCATCCGGGTTACGGCTTTTTCTCCGAGAACACTGATTTCGCCCGCGCAATCACTTCACGCGGCGTTACCTTCATCGGACCACCACCCGAAGCAATAGAGATCATGGGTGACAAGATCTCTTCACGATTGGCCGCCGAAGCAGCGGGCGTCGTTGGGGTACCGGGACGCAGTCAGGCGCTAAAGAGCGCCAAGGAAGTCGTGGCCTTTGGTAAGGAGTTCGGCTGGCCCGTCGCTATCAAGGCCGCCTACGGCGGCGGCGGTCGTGGCATGAAAGTTGTCAACGCGCCCAATGAGGCCGAATCCGCACTCGAAAGCGCCCAGCGCGAAGCGCAGAATTACTTCGGTCGCGCCGAGTGTTACGTCGAGCGTTACCTGACTTGGCCGCGTCACATTGAGATGCAAATTCTCGCCGACGCGCACGGCAACACGTTGTGGCTAGGTGAGCGAGACTGCTCGGCGCAACGCCGCCACCAAAAGCTGGTGGAAGAGTCACCGGCGTCGAACTTCCCCAACGACGTGCGCCAGGCCATGGGTGCCGCGGCGGTAAAGGTCGCCAGGGCCTGCGGCTACGTGAACGCCGGTACCGTTGAGTTCCTCTTCCAAGACGGCGAGTTCTTCTTTCTCGAGATGAACACTCGACTCCAGGTCGAGCACCCCGTGACCGAGTTGGTGACTGGACTCGACCTCGTCGAATGGCAACTTCGCATTGCCGCTGGGGAGCGACTCGACTTCACCCAAGACGACGTGCGTCGAAACGGCCACGCCATTGAAGTTCGTATCAACGCCGAAGACCCGTCGAATGGACTCTTCACTCCCTCGCCGGGCACCATCACGAAATTTGACCAACCGTCGGGACCTGGCGTTCGCCTCGACGCGGGCTATAGCGCCGGGGACACGATTTCGCCGTACTACGACAACCTCATAGGCAAGCTCGTCGTGTGGGCCTCTGATCGAGAAAAGGCCCGCCGCCGAATGTTGCGCGCGATTGAAGAGACAACAATCGAAGGCGTCGCGACCACGCTTGCAGCGGACGTCATCATCCTCTCGAGCGAGGAGTTCGTCAACGGCACGCACTCAACGAAATGGGTGGAGACCAACTTAGATTTCTCCACGTTGCCCACCGCCGTCACCGCGGCGATCTCCGTGGGCGATGGACGCGTGCGAAAGGACGTCACTGCGGAAGTGAACGGCCGCCGCGTCACTGTCGCACTCTGGGTGCCTGAATCCGACGACGACCTTCTTGCTCGTCCCCAAAGCACCGCCGCAAAGCCTCGCCGACAGCACCACCCCGGCGTACTCGGGAGTGGTTCAGGGAAGGTCACCGTGCCCATGCAAGGCACGATCGTGAAGGTCAACGTCGAGGTGGGCCAGGCCGTTGAAGCTGGTGAAGCGGTCGCCATTCTTGAAGCAATGAAGATGGAGAACGCCATCAACGCAGAGAAGTCCGGGGTCGTCAAGTCCATCAACGTCGCCACTGGTGACTCGGTGAGTGCCGGCGACGTCGTCGTGGTAATTGAATGACGTTACGAGAGACCACCGCTACGACCATTGAGGGCGCACGAACAGAGCTCGTCGCGCTCAGTCACTTCATCCACGCTCACCCCGAGCTCGGCTACGAAGAGTTCGCGTCGTCCGACGCCGTCGCTGCAGCGGCCGAGAGTTGGGGGTTTCGAGTCGAGCGCGCCATCGCCGATCTACCAACCGCCTTTCGCGCGACCACGGGTTCTGGCGATCTCCACGTCGTCTTCTGCGCCGAATATGACGCGTTGCCTGACGTCGGACACGCCTGTGGCCACAACATCATCGCGGCCGCGTCTTTGGGCGCGGCTCTCGGACTGGGCGCCGTCGCCGACGATCTCAATCTCACCGTCACCTTGCTCGGCACACCATCCGAGGAAGGCGGCGGCGGAAAGATCGATCTCATCAACGCGGGCTACTTCGACGACGCGCACGCCGCGATGATGGTCCACCCTTTTCCAGAAGAGCGTCTCGAAGCCATCTGTCTCGCGGTCGACCACTTTGACGTCACCTATAGCGGCAAAGCTGCGCACGCCTCTGCGGCACCGTGGGAGGGCTTGAACGCTCTCGACGCCCTCACCATTGCTCAAGTCGCGATCGGTCTTCTGCGCCAACAGTTTCGCCCCGAAGATCAGGTGCACGGCATCGTCGCCGAAGGCGGATCGGCTGCCAATATAACTCCGAGCCGGGTCGTTGGACGTTTCATGGCACGCTCTGCTACCAGGTCAGGATTAGACGTCTTGCGCCAGCGCCTCAACGCCTGCTTTGAGGCAGGCGCGCTCGCCACGGGAACCACGCTGAGCGTCGAAGAACTCGGCCATCCCTTCTCTCACATGGTGTCCGATCTCGACATCCTCGCCCACTACCGAGATGCTGCTGAGGCGGTCGGTCGCCACTTCTTCCTTGACGATGAGGGCGGCGCCAAGCCGACGATCTCGACGGACATGGCGAACGTCTCACTCGTGGTGCCCGCTATCCACCCACTCTTGATGATTCCAACCCACGGCGCGGTGAACCATCAGCCAGAGTTCACGGCGGCGTGCGTGACCCCCGCCGCTGACCAGGCCGTCATCGACGGCGCAATTGCTCTCGCCAACACGGCGGTGGGTGTCGCCGAAGACGTGTCGTTACGCGAACGTCTCTTACAGCGCTAATGGTGCTCGAACACGCACTCTTGAACGTGCGCGTTGGCGAAGAGACTGCGTTCGAACAATCGATGATCACGGCGTTTCCCATTATCGAATCGGCTCCGGGCTGCTTTGGCGCCGAAGTGCGTCGCCAGTTGGAGAACGAGTCGACGTATCTCTTACTTGTTCGCTGGTCGTCGCTTGAAATGCACCTCGCCTTTCGAGCGACGGATCTATTCGAGTCGTGGCGCGCGCTCACGCACCCGTTCTACGCCGAGACGCCCAGCGTCACGCACTTCTTCGAACCACTGTCGCGCTAACGCGCTTGGTAGACGCCGAACTCCGCGCGCAACACGTCCGCGACTTCGCCGAGCGTGGCAAATCGCGAAAGCGCCGTCTTCATGGGATAGAGCACGTTGGCCGATCCTCGCGCCGCGTCCCCTAGTTCGCTAAGAGCAACTCGTACCGCGTCATTGTCGCGCGACGTCTTAAGTTGGCGCACGCGCGAAATCTGGTCGCGCTGCTGCGCTTCATCAATCGGAAAGACGTCGGCTTTCGTCGCCTCACTCTCAGTGAAGCGATTGACGCCAACGACGACCTTGTCGCCGCGCTCGACGCTGCGCGCGAACTCGTACGCCGCGGCTTCGATCTCATCTTGCAGGTAGTGGGCTTCGATGGCGGCGACCGAGCCACCCATTTTGTCGATCGTCTCGATGTACTCGCGCGCTCGACGTTCCACCTCGTCGGTCAGGGATTCAACGTAGTAAGACCCAGCCAAGGGGTCGACGGTATCGGCGACGCCCGACTCATACCCGAGGACCTGCTGGGTGCGCAGCGCCAACTTTGCCGCGCGCTCGGTTGGAAGTCCGAGCGCTTCGTCAAAGCCGTTCGTGTGCAAACTCTGCGTGCCGCCCAGTGCCGCGGCGAGGCCCTGGATGGTGACGCGCACGATGTTGTTTTCGGGCTGTTGTGCGGTGAGTGTCGAACCACCAGTTTGGGTGTGAAATCGAAGCATCGTCGACTTGGGATCGCTAGAGCCGAAGCGCTCTCGCATAATCGTGGCCCACAGGCGACGTGCCGCGCGATACTTAGCCACCTCTTCGAAGAGGTTGTTGTGCGCGTTGAAGAAGAAACTCAGGCGCGGCGCGAAAGCGTCCAGTTCCAATCCCGCCGCGAGCGCGGCTTCGACGTAGGCGATGCCGTTCGCCAAGGTGAAGGCGATCTCTTGGACCGCGGTCGATCCGGCCTCTCGAATGTGATAGCCCGAGATCGAAATCGTGTTCCAGTTGGGCATCTCCTTCGCGCAGTAGGCGAACGTGTCGGTCACGAGACGCATTGACGGCCGTGGAGGGTAGATATAGGTGCCTCGCGCCACGTACTCCTTCAAAATGTCGTTTTGAATGGTGCCGCGAAGTTGGGCGCCCTTGATGCCTTGTTCTTCTGCGACCAGTTGGTAGAGCAGGAGCAGCGTGGAGGCGGTGGCGTTGATGGTCATGGAGGTCGTCACTTCGTCAAGGGGCAGGTCTTGCAACAGGAGTCGCATGTCGTTGAGCGACGAAATGGCCACTCCTACTTTGCCCACCTCACCTTCGGCGCGTTGGTGGTCTCCGTCAAGTCCCATCTGCGTGGGCAGATCAAACGCGCACGAAAGTCCCGTCTGACCGGCGCCCAAAAGGAACTTGAATCGTTCGTTCGTCGCTTCCGCGCTGCCAAAGCCCGCGTACTGGCGCATGGTCCAAAGACGCCCGCGGTACATCGTTCCCTGCACGCCCCTGGTGTAGGGATAGTCGCCGGGCTCGCCGAGTTGGGTCGCTTCGTCGAATCCCTCGAGATCAGCGCCTCGATAGACCGTCTTGACTTCGATTCCCGAGTCGGTGAAACGCTGGTCAGAACTCACGCCACCAAGATTAGGCGTTGCTTCGCGTGCAACGAAGGGCGACGAAACCCGGCTATGGCTTGAAACGTCATTTCGCTTTCGCGCCACGAAGCAAGATAGAGGGATGTACTGCTCAAACTGTGGCTCTGAAATGAATGACACGACGTGCCCAGTGTGTGGGAGAAGTCTGCCCGCGAATGCACGTGGCGCGAACGACGCCACCACGGGGCTGATGCTCGCTGGTTGGTGGAGACGGGTCGGCGCGACCTTCGGCGACGACCTCATCCTCGTCATACCGACACTATTTATTGTGTCAATCTTCGCTCAGGTTGACGGTGTCGTTCTCGGCGCCATCGCTGGGCTGCTGCTCGAAGGCATCTACATGGTCAAGCTCTTGAGTGGCGCGAAGGGCCAAACGGTCGGTAATCGCATCGCGGCGACGCGAGTACGCGACGCCACTAGCGGGCACGCCATTACCTTGCTTCAAGCCTTTAAGCGCTGGGGCTTCATCGCCGTCTACAGCGCCATCGAGTTGGCGTCGAACCCGGTGGCAATCTATATCGTGGGTTTCATTGCCCTGGTGGATAATCTCTACCCGCTCTTTGATCCTCGTAACCAGACGCTGCACGACAAATTCGCCGGCACGATCGTGGTCTTGGCCTAAACGAGCACCGCGTGGGGCATGCACTGATCGTCGTACTCGGCGATCTGAATCGGCCCCGCGTTCTCACCACAAGCTGGGCACGAAGGGTCGCGGCGAACCTTGAAGGTTCGAAACGACTGTTCGAGTGCGTCGTAAGTCAATAACCGTCCCACGAGAGGGTCGCCCAACTCGAGCAGCATTTTAATTGTCTCGACGGCCTGGATCGATCCGATGATGCCGCACAGCACGCCGAGCACGCCCGCTTCGACGCAACTCGGAGCGAGTTCGGCGGGCGGCGGCTCGGGGATCATGCAGCGATAGCACGGTCCGACGTAGGGATTGAAGACAGTGGCTTGACCTTCGAAGCGAAAGATGGACCCGTGCACGACCGGAATTCGCTTCAAAAGCGCCGCGTCGTTCACTAGGTAACGCGTTGGGAAGTTGTCAGTACCGTCGACGATGACGTCGTAGCCATCAAAGATGTCAAGAATGTTGTCGGCGCTAAGGCGCGTGTCGTAGGTGAGAACCTTGACGTCGGGGTTCATCGCCGTCAGTGCCGCTCTGGCGCTGTCGACCTTTCGCATCCCCACGCGATCGATCGTGTGCAGAATCTGGCGCTGGAGATTTGACGCGTCGACGACGTCCATGTCGATGATGCCAATCGTCCCTATGCCGGCCGCGGCCAGATAGAGCGCGGCCGGTGAACCGAGGCCGCCTGCCCCAAGAAGAAGAACCTTCGAGTCGAGCAACTTGGTCTGACCGGCCTCGCCTACTTCGGGCAAGAGCAAATGACGGTGGTAGCGAATCCGTTGGTCGCTCGTCATGGTGCGCGGCGTTGTCCAGACGAGTCCGTCGTCTTTCCATTTATTGAAGCCACCCGTAATCGAGACCACGTCGCGGTAACCCAAATCCTGCAGGGTCTTCGCCGCAAAGGCACTGCGCGTTCCGCCGGCGCAGTAGACCGCGATGGGCGCTCCCTTGTTGGAGAGACGACCTTCGATGGAGAATTCGAGCTGGCCGCGCGGCACGTGAATCGCGCCGGGCAGCGCGCCTTGTTCGTATTCGTCGGGTTCGCGTACGTCTAGCAACGTGAAATAATCGAGACGCGCGGCGACGTCGTGCGGATCGATCTCAACAATCTCGGCCCTGGCGGCGTTCAATAGGTCTCGCGGTGATGGCAAGGTCGCTCCTTTTCAGTGGCTAAACCTTACCTGCTTAGTCAACAATCGCGTCCACCCTGCTAGACACGTTTCGTGGAACTGCGCGATCTACTCATTCAACGTCGCATGACGCGATCGTTCGACGGAACACCGGTTGACCCCATCTGGCTCGACGACGTCTGCGCGCAGGCGCTACTAGCCCCGACGGCCGGCAATAGCGCGGGCGTTCGTCTCTACACGTTAAGCGCGCAGCACGTTACAGCGTATTTTCGCCACGCTACCGACGAAACCTGGCGGAAAAACTCGCGACGGAGTGAAGGGCTGCAACGTGCTGGTGGCGTGGTACTCGTCACCGCTCGAGTCCAGGACTACCTTGCGCGCTACGCCGAGGCTGACAAAGCATACGCGGGTCTCAGTGCACGATCGTCCTGGCCGTTGCCCTATTGGCACACCGACGCAGCCATGGCGACCATGGCACTGCTCTTGTTGCTCGAAGAGGGCGGCTGGCAAGCGACGATATGGGGAAACTTTCGCAACGCTGACGCGGTGCTGGAGTGGGCCGGGATCGAAGATGAGGAGCTCTTTTGCTCACTCTTGATCGGGCACGGCGACGGACAGGACGAAATGTCGAATTCACTGCGCCGTGTCGTGCTACCACGCCCCGAGCGCGTGCGCCGCTTAGAACCCTAGGCCGAAGGCGGAATTGAAAGTTCCGTTAAGTACTCGACGAGCGCGCGTGCGCTGAACGCGGTACTGCCCTTCGTGATGTAGCCATGCGCCGTGTCCGCGCGAGCAGGACCCGCGATGTCAAGGTGCGCCCACGCTCTGCCGTCGGTGAAGCGGCGCAGCATCAACGCTGCGGAGATCGAGCCCGCGCCGGGCGGTTTACCCGTGTTCTTCATATCGGCAATATCGGACTCGATGTGCGATTCGTATCTTTCGACGAGCGGCATACGCCAGAGTGTTTCGCCACTGCGACCACTCGCCGCCGTTAGTTGCGCCGCAAGTTCGTCCGTCGAGGCGTACAGCGCGCCCACTTCATCTCCGAGCGCGACGTTTTGCGCTCCGGTCAACGTCGCGACGTCAATGATGGCGTCGGGACGAAGTTCAACGGCCAGACTGAGACCGTCCGCCAAAATCAGTCGACCCTCGGCGTCGGTATTGAGCACCTCGATCGTCATGCCGTTTCTAATGGTGAGAACATCGCCCGGCTTCGTCGCTTTATCACCCACCAAGTTCTCGGCCAAGGGCGCAATTGCAGTGACACGAACGTCGAGCTTGAGACGACTGGCGAGTGAGAGAACGGCCATCACGATGGCGGCGCCGGTCATGTCGGTCTTCATCTTCATCATGCCGTCGGCGCTCTTGAGCGAAAGTCCTCCCGAATCGAACGTCACGCCCTTTCCAACGAGGGCGACGTGGGGAATCGCCGTGCCGGGCTTTGGGTCGTACGTCGCGTAGACGAGGCGCGTTGGTTGGGCCGATCCCTGTCCGACGCCCAATAGTCCACCGAGTCGTTCCTCTTTAATCTTCGATTCGGTCCAGATCTCGACCGTCACGTCCTTGTCCTGATCGAGACGGTCGTCGATCGATTTGGCCAACTCTTTCGGGGGCAAGTAGCCAGCCGGTGAGTCGATAAGAAACTTCGCCCAATTCACCGCGTCAGCAATCGCGCTACCACGTTCGACTGCCTTAGTGACCGCGTCGTGGGTGGAGACCCTGGGGAGGGGCACGCCGAGCGGCACGACGTCGAAGGTTGACTCAGCGTTTTGGTTCTTGAAACTGTACGACGCGAGCAGCGCGCCCTCCACCAATGCCTGCGCGGCGCGCGCGGTACCTTCGTCGTCGTGAGTGGGTAGAAGTACTGCGATCGATCCCTCGCCCGCACATCGAACAGCGCCAGCGCCCGCCATTCGAAAACTCTCCATCGAAGGGCCACTCGACCCAAGAGAGATGAACGCGACGTTTGGTCCCTGCAAACTGCGGAGCACCACGGTACTGCCCGGCTCATCTTTGAATCCTTGTTGCGCGCACCACTCCTTCGTCAGTGTTCGAGGAATCGAGATGCCGGCGAGGCTTTTGGGAATCGCGTCGCTGATCGTGCCCACCTCGCCTTCGAAGACGACGGGTACGGCAATGGTCGCCTGAGCCAGTGCCTCTTTCAGCGATGAAGTTCGAGCCGTGCGCGCCATCTACTACCTCTTCTCGTCGTGAACCCGTGCGGTTCGGTGATTCGGTCCCTCGGCCCATCGGGCCATCGTCCAGGTGAGGTCACTGAGGCGATTGAGGTACGGAGTGACGAAAGAGTTCTCTAGCGGGTAAGCAACGGCAATGCGTTCCGCGCGGCGCACGACGGTGCGCGCAATGTCGAGCGCCGCCGACAGCTGGGTTTCGCCCGGCACGACGAATTCCTTGGGCATTTCAATGTCCGCCGATAGCGCGTCGATCTCTTTCTCGAGTCGCGCGATCATGGCGTCGCTGACCATCGACTTCTCGGCCACGAGTTTGTGGCGATTTGCCGGCAACGTTGCCACTTCCGCCATCAGAACCCAGAGATCACGTTCGACCGTGATCAGCAGTTCGTTCAGCCGTGATCCGGGGTCACTTAATGACCTCGCCCAACCGAGCATGGCTTGCGCTTCGTCAACTGCACCATTCACTTCAACGGGTGCTGAACTCTTTGCGACGCGACCCCCAAAGTAGAGTCCCGTGGTGCCGTCATCACCGCCGCGCGTGTAAATCTTCACATCGTCAGCGTAGTGAACTAACGCATCGCCAGTAACCTGAAGAACCAATGGAGCCATCTACTAGCCCGCCGTTCCCTCGCCCGAGCACCGACGACCCCTATCTCAAGGCCTTGGCTCAACGAGTGCTCATCTACGACGGCGCGACGGGCACTAATTTTCAACTCCAACACTTGACGGCGGACGACTTTGGTGGTGCGGCACTCGAGGGATGCAATGAGATCTTGACCGTCACCAAACCGTCGGTCGTCGAGACACTGCACCGGTCGTTCCTGGACGTCGGCGTCGACGCCATCGAGACAAACTCCTTTGGCACCTTCTCCGTTGTTCTGGCCGAGTACGGCATTGCCGATCGCACGCACGAGCTCGCGCTCGCCTCGGCGCAGATCGCGCGCCGTATTGCCGACAGTTACGCCAGCCCCAACGAGCCAAAATTCGTCGCTGGCTCGATGGGACCGGGCACGAAGTTCCCCACGCTCGGCCAGATCAGTTACGACAATCTCTGCGCGAGCTACGAAGAGCTCGCCTACGGTCTCTTGGAAGGCGGGGTCGACCTCTTGCTCGTCGAGACGATGTACGACCTGCTCTCGGGCAAGGCCGCGATAGCCGCGTGCCACCGAGCAATGGTCCGACACGGCCGCGTCGTGCCCATCCAAGCACAAGTCACGATCGAACTGACGGGTCGGATGCTGCCCGGCACCGAGATCGGTGCCGCGATGACCGCACTCGCGCCGCTCGGCATCGACGTCATCGGTCTCAACTGCGCGACCGGTCCCGTGGAGATGTATGAGCCGCTGCGTACGCTCAGCGACTCAGCGCCCCTTCCCCTCTCGTGCATGCCCAACGCTGGTCTACCGAGCGTCGTCGAAGGACGCATGCACTACGACCTGACGCCCGAGGCACTCGCCGAGCATCTCTCAAAGTTCGTCACGGACGCCGGCGTCCAAGTAGTCGGAGGGTGCTGTGGCACGACACCCGAGCATCTCGCGCGCGTCGTTGAAGCGGTGCGGCCCCTCAGTGCCGCGAAACGCTCGCCCGTCACCGACTACGGGGTCGCGTCGATCTACTCGCCCGTGAGCTACCAACAAGACCGATCGGTACTGCTCATTGGCGAACGAACGAATGCCAATGGTTCGAAAAGGTTCCGCGACGCGATGCTCGAAGGTGATTGGGACACCTGCGTCGAGATCGGCCGCGAACAGATCAAAGAGGGAGCCCACATCTTGGACGTGTGCGTGGACTACACCGGCGCCGACGGTGTAGCGGACATGGGCGAGCTGATGAGCCGACTCGCGACGCAGTCGTCGGTGCCCATCATGATCGACACGACTGAGGCGCCCGTCGCGCGCCAAGCGCTGACGTGGATCGGCGGTAAACCACTCTTGAACTCGGTGAATCTCGAAGAGGGAGACGGCCCAGGGACGCGCCTCGACAGCTTCTTAACGCTGGCCGCGGAGTTCGGCGCGGCCGTCGTCGCCACTTGCATCGACGAAGAAGGTCAAGCGCGAACCGCCGAGTGGAAAGTACGCGCTGCCAAGGCCATCACCGATCTCGCGGTATCGCGCTACGGTCTCGATCCCCACGACGTATTCATCGACACGCTGGCCCTTCCACTTTCAACGGGCATGATCGATTCACGTCGCGACGGTATCGAGACGCTCGAAGCTATTCGCCGTATTAAGAC
>DAIQOO010000102.1:0-6128 GCA_036787845.1 Acidimicrobiales bacterium | reverse complement strand
CGATCTGGAGGGCGCTCGGGACGGTGCCCTCCGCCCCGAGGTCATTGCCCGGTGTCATCGGGCCGCGAAGGGAACACCACTACAGGTGTCGGGCGGAATCCGTTCCGTCGGGACCGCGCGAAGCGTTCTTGACGCCGGCGCGACGCGCGTCATCGTGGGTACCGCCTTGTGGAGTGACGACGCGGCGATGGCGTTGTTCGTGGACGCACTCGGAGACCAATTACTTGCGGCGATCGACGTCAGCGACGGGCGCCTCGCCACGCGCGGCTGGCGTGAATACTCAGAGCTCACCGTCGACGAGGCGATTGAACGATGTCAACGAGCAGGCGTCGCGCGTTTACACGTAACGGCGATAGAACGTGACGGCACGATGCGCGGTCCCGACCTCTCGTTGTATGAGAGGGTCTGCGCAATGGGAATTCCCGTCGTTGCGGCCGGCGGTGTTCGTAATGACGACGACGTCAACGCACTCGAGCGCGTTGGCTGCGAGGCAGCCGTGATTGGCGTTGGCTACCTCGCTCGATTGGGGATCGTACTCGAGGAGTAGCAATGTGCGGGCGACGTCGCACCCACGTTCCCCCTTAGGGAGACTGTCTCCTCGAAAGAACGATGCTCAACAAGGCGAATCCAATACCCACGGCGAAGATCGCGGTACCGAAGACAAAGACCTGGGGAGGAATTCCCACCCTCGTGGCGCCGTAGACCCAAACGGGAAATGGCACACTCGAACCACTGATGAAGTTAGAAGTGACGAAGTCGTCGATGGAAAGTGCGAAGGCCATCAACGCGCCGGCGAGCACACCAGGCATGATCAGTGGCAACGTCACAAGACGAAAGGTCGTCAGAGGATTCGCGCCTAGATCGTAGGCCGCCTCTTCAAGTGACCGGTCGAATCCCGAGAGACGAGCACGCACCGTCACGGTTACGTACGCAATCGAGAACATGACGTGCGCGAGCACCAAGGTAACAAAGCCGCGCGCAACATTGAACGTGACAAAGAGTCCAAGTAATGAGGCGCCCAACACGATTTCGGGAGCGGCAATATTGAGGAACAGGACCTGTTCAACGATGACTTTGCCTCGAAATTTGTTCGATCGATAACGAACGAGAGCAACGGCGAGTAGCGTGCCGAGCACCGTCGCGATGAACGTCGCGACGAGCGCCAGTCGAATAGACAGCCAAAAGGCTGACGTGAGTCCGGGAACGTTGCTCCATTGGCGATACCACAGGGAGGTAAACCCATTCCACGTGAAACTTACGAGCTGGAGTCCAGTGGTGACCTTGTTGAAGCTATAGACGATCATTATGACGATGGGGAAAACGAGGTAGGCAATGACGAGCCATGAATAGGTCGGAAGTACCCATCGACCTAGCCGGCTACGACGTCGCGGCACACGTCTCGTCGACTTGGTGGCACTCTTGTCCGCGGTGGCCTGGTCCGTCATAGGTACTCTTCAATCGCGCGAGACCCCAGCAATCGCGCATACAACCAGATGCCGACAAGTGATACCGCCAACAGCACCACCGAAAGTGACGCGCCTCCGGCGTAATCCAAGTTGACCAGGAACGAGTCCTGAATCACCGTGCCGATCATCGTGTTCGACGTGCCACCGAGAATCTCTTGGTTTAAGTAGTCGCCAAATGCCGGAATGAACGTCAAGAGAAATGCGGCGAAAATGCCCGGGATCGTAAGAGGCAGAATCACACGAAGGAAAGCTGCGCGACGGTTGGCGTAAAGGTCATAGGCGGCGTCGAGAACTCGGCGATCAATGCGCTCAATTGCGACATACAGCGGCAACGCGGTAAACGGTAGATAGTTATACGCCAGTCCCGCGACCACCGCGTAGCTCGTGCCCAGTACGTGAAAACCTGAGGGAATTAGGTGCTGATTCCTTAGGAACGTCAAGACAATGCCGTTGTTCGAGAGGATGAACTCCCACACAATGGTTCGAATAATGAACGAGACGAAAAACGGCACGAGCAGCATGATGAGAAAAAAGTTCTTTCGCCGCCCTCCATGGAACGCAATCCAGTATGCGATGGGAAATGAGATGATTAAATCGATGAGCGTCGCGGCCGCGCCAAATGCCAAGCTCGTAAAGAATTGCTGGCGATAGAGACTTACCTGACTTGGAAGTTCCCCCCAATGCCACGTCATGACACACAGGCCCGTCGCCGGGCTACACGTCTCAAGCGACTGAATCATCATGACCCCCAAGGGCACGACGAAAAGCAAGATTAGCCACACGCCAGCTGGCAAACTCAGGATGTAAGGTGCAAGTTTCTTTCCCCAACCAGCGCGACGATGCTCCTCTTCTACGCTCCTTGAACGATCGGTAGAAACAACTTGGTCCACGTCGTTAACTCCTCTTGGCTTTTAAACGGGTAGTAGGGCCTCGAAGCTTTAATCCGCGCTGGTGACGGAAAGACGTCCAGGGAATTAGCGGTCACCGACGTAGGTAGTTGAATCTCGCCACGCATGGTCTTAAGTGCGGCGGCGTTCCATCCGCTGGGGTGAAGCAACTGTTGCTTGGCGTCGGGCACTGGGCAGATGTAGTTGTTGTAGTACTCAACCACCGACTCGGTCAAGGGACTATAAAAATAGTCCATACACGTTAGAGCGTCAAGCGGGTTCGACGCGTGAAGTGGGATGATCATGTTGTCCGTCCAGATCATCATGCCCTCTTGAGGAACCATCAACATCAAGTCGCGATATTTACTGTTCAAGTTCGCTTGGAAAATATCTCCTGAATAACATTGGGACACTACGGTGTCACCATTCTTCAAATGCTGAATGTAACTCTGGTCGTAGTATGCCGCCACGATTCCATCACTCTTCTGCTGCTCTAATTTCTTGGCGGCCCTTGCCCAATCTGACTCCGTCGACTTAGCTGGTTCCACCCCAATCGCGAGTAATCCGATACAGCCGAGTTCAAAAGGATCGCTGAGCATGCCGACCCGTCCTTTGTACTTCTTGCTGAAAAGGATGTCGACGCTGTTACCAGGATTCTTCACGACACTTGAGTTGTAGCCAATCGACGTCCACCCCGATTGCCAGGCCATGGTGTATTTATTGCCTGGATCAAACGGCGGATTTTTGACTAACGAACCGGCGTACGCGTTGAAATTTGGCGTACGTGAATGATCCAACGGAATGAGCCAACCGAGATCAATCAAGTAACCAAGTTCTGGATTGTTGTTCGTCATGACCATGATGTCGTAGCCGGTCGCCTGTCCGGCGGCCAACTCTGGACGGATCTTGGCGTAGAACGATGAGTTATCTTGAATCACCTCTTGGTAGTTCACCTTGATGCCCCTGGTCGCCGTGAAGTGTTCAAGCGTAAGGTGTTTACCTTTCACGACGTCGATGTAGTACGGCCAGTTGGCAAAGTTCACTTGATGATGCAACTTTTGCTTCTTCCACCAAGATTTTGTGCCGACGCCGGCGTTAGCCAGTGATCCGGCGAATGCCATTGGTGTATCACCAATGGTATTGGCAAAGAACGCCGAAGCCACACTTGCACCGGCCGCACCCAGAATTTGTCGCCGCGACAGTCGCCGTTGGGTCAGTCCGCGCCAGAACGACGGGTCTACGCCCCCGAAGTTGCCTCCCCCCACGTCATTGCTTTCCATTACTTACTCCTCTTCCACTCTCTCGTTATTGTCAGAACTGATTTCCATTGGCCGAACCGCGAACGTATGCTCCACGGGCCAAGTGAGTTCAACTTCTTCGCCACTTCGCGGTGCGGAGTCTTGTCCAATATTCTGAGCGTAGACAGTTACAACCACGCCCGACGCCGTATCGACCAAGTACTGATTACCAACACCAGTGAACGTCGACACTCGAACGCGACCCCGTAACGCGTTATCGCCAGATTGGTTCCTAGAGTTCAATGCACCAATACTGATCTTTTCTGGGCGAACCCCAACGCGCACGCTTTTCGAACCGGCGAGATCTGGAACGCGCTCTGTGGGGACCAATAACTTTGTCTCGTCACTGAGCTTGACGGTGGCGAACCGGCCGTCATCACTCGAAAGAGTACCCGTCAAGAGATTCGAAGCGCCGAGGAACGAAGAAACGAACTCTGTGGAAGGGTTGTCGTAGACCTCGCGTGGTGAGCCAATCCCCTCAATGCGGCCATTGCGCATTACGGCAAGTCGATCCGACATGGTCATGGCTTCTTCTTGGTCGTGCGTGACGTAAAGAAAGGTAATGCCCACTTGTTCTTGAATTCGCTTCAGCTCAATCTGCATCTGGCGGCGCAATTTGGCGTCCAATGCGGACATCGGCTCGTCAAGAAGTAAAAGTTTCGGTTCGTTGACGAGCGCTCGCGCCAAGGCAACGCGCTGTTGTTGGCCACCAGAAAGCTGTGAAGCCCGGCGCTTCTCGAAGCGAGGTAAGTCAACAATCTCCAAAATCGAACCTACGCGGCGAACAACCTCGGCTTTCGCCATTTTCTGACGACGCAGACCAAAGGCCACGTTTTCATACACGTCCAGATGAGGAAAAAGTGCGTACGACTGGAAGACAGTATTGACATCACGGTGATACGGAGCTTGGAAAGTAACGTCTCGGCCGCCGAGAAGAATCCGGCCACTCGTGGGTTCCTCAAAACCACCAAGCATTCGAAGCGACGTCGTCTTACCGCAGCCCGATGGCCCAAGGAGGCTGAAAAACTCTCCCTCGCATATCTCGAGGTTGAGGTCGTCTACGGCGGGAACGTCATCAAAGATCTTGGTTACGTGTTCTAGGCACGCCACCGTCGCACGACCGTTCGCGACTGTTTGGAAAGTGCCGGACGTCGGACTTTCCATGGCATCTAGTGGCCCGCTCATTAATTGAAGACTATATCTAGCAGCTCGTCTCACTTCTGGTCGGCGCTTAACGAGTGTTGCCGTCGGGGTGATGACAAATAGCGTCCGTGTTCACAGCGAATCCGCCGAGCAATCCAAGGAGTACGACTTATTTCGCGATTCGAAAACGGCGCCACGCGATGACCGACCAGACGATCTCGACCAGGCCAAAGGGCCACGTGCCAGCGAGGAAACCGTAGACACTCGAGAGGAGACACCCGAGAGCGAACGCCGCGATGAAGTAACGACCACGATGTTCCAAGGCGTACATCGTGATCATGAACGTCACTGCGCAAAGTCCATACCAAGTGACCGTCATACGTGTTCTCCTTTGACGCGATAAATGCTCCAACACTCCTTCGTGGCGTAAAACACCAGCACGAACCCAGCTGCTGGGTCGGCCCACCACCAGTGCAGCGTCGCGTTCAACAACACCCCCAAGAACACCGACGCCGCGAGCACCGCGTCAATCATCGTGACGCGGCCTTCACTTATCAACACGGGATTGTCAAGGGCGCGACCAGTCGTGGCCTTGGTGCGCGATAAGTACACCATGACGACTGCGGTCAGCGCCGTCCAAGCGAGTCCGACGTTGCTGTGACCGGCGTGATAGTTATCTGCCAGCACGACGACACCTTGCACCATGAGGTAGAGCGCCACCATCGCGAAGGCAACACCAATGAGTTGAAGCGCGCGGTGGCGGCGGCCTTCGTTCGTGCCTCGAAGCTCCCAGATCACGACCGTTGAAGCCCCAATCTCAATGACACTGTCTAAGCCGAATCCCGCCAACGCGACCGATCGCGCCGAGAGGGCCGTCCACGCGAGGACCACGACGCCAACGACGTTCCAACCAAGCGTGGTGTATTCCAGTCGTTGTCCACGTCGCAAGAGGATGACGCGATCGCTTTGTTCCACACGTCATGGTGGCACAAGCACGGGCGAACGGTGCCAAAAGACGTGCGGCTAGGTACCCGATGAACATGCGTGCGCGACTGATCGAGGCGACGACGAAGTAAGTAATCTGGAACTCTGAACGCGGTCGCGGTACCGGTCGCTTCTAGTATCACGACAAGGGAGGTGTATCCAATGCAAAAGCGCCACATAAGCCGGATCAGTGCGATAGCCCTCACGAGTACGTTGCTCTTTGGAGCGTCGGCGGTTGGCATCACTGCCGTCTCCTTGACGGGAAGTGCCGGCGCGACAACGACCAATACCCTCGTCATCTCTAACTTCATGTTCAAACCAATGACCCTGAAGGTCGCTAAGGGCGCCAC
>DAIQOO010000101.1:0-6151 GCA_036787845.1 Acidimicrobiales bacterium | reverse complement strand
TGACGCGATCGCAAGTTTTTGATTACTGACGTCACGTTCTGCCACGTGTCAGTCCCGCTTCCCTTCAAGATCGCCGACGACGCGACGCCGTGATGTTCTAAGTACGTTGCCGAGACGCCCGCCTCGGTGTAGACGTCGCCCGGTCGATTCCCACCGGTCACCACTAGCCACGTAGCTCGACCCTCGTGGTAAAGGGTCAACGCCTGGTTGAGTCGGGCCGCCAACTCTGGCGACGGCGTGCCGTTGTTTTCGGCGGTGCCAAAGACGAGAATCGCCTGGGCCGAGGCGCTGGAGTGCTCGTGTCCGCGCTGCCAAATCTGCACGAAGGTCACGGCGAAATAAAGAATGATCACCGTAAGCAGCAAACTCATGACGCGAATGATCAACTTGATGGGACCAAAGATCACGCGCACCTCGACAGCGCCGTGCGCAGGCGCTGAATCGTCTTCTTTCTTCCCAAGAACTCGAGGGACTCAAAGAGCGGCGGTCCAACTAGCGAGCCAGTAACGGCGCAACGTATCGGCGCTTGCGCCTTTCGAAGTACGAGCCCTAACGCTTCGCCAATTTCCACGGTCGCCTCGTGCAAGGTTGTCGCGTCCCACGCCAGAAGAAGTTCGAAGCGACGAATCGCTGCACTGAGAAGTGACTGACCAACTGGATCGTTGGCGATGACCTTGGCGAAACTCGCTTCGTCAACACTCGGCTCGTCAAGAAAAAAGAACTCGACCATCGCGGGAATCTCACCGAGCGTCGCGACACGTTCTTGCACGAGTGGAGCCACGCGCTTGAACAGCGCGGCGTTGAACTGATCTTCTCGCCACGGGGGCTCTCGGTCGGCGGGTCGCCAGGCGCTCTTCCACGGACGCACCCACGGCTCACTAGCAAGTAGAAACTCATCGGCACTTAACGCGCGTACGTACTCACCGTTCATGTGGGTCAATTTCTTCACGTCGAAGAACGCCGGCGAGTGCGACACGTCCTCGAGTCGGAACTGTTCAATTAGCGTCGATAGAGGGACGATCTCCACGTCGCCGCGTGGGCTCCAGCCAAGCAGCGCCAGATAGTTCACGAAGGCGCTCGCGAGATAACCCTGGTCGCGATAGAACTCCGTCGCCACAGGATCCCTACGCTTGGAAAGCTTCTTGCGTTGTTCGTTCACGAGTAACGGCAGATGCGCGTACAGCGCCAGCGACACTTGCTCACCGGTCACGCGATTCAACGCGTCCCACAACATCATCTGTTTGGGGGCGTTCGCGAGATGCTCCTCACCACGAATGACGTGCGTGATCCGATCATGACGATCGTCGACGACGTTCGCGAGCGCGTAGAGCACGACGCCCGAAGACTTCACGACGACGAAGTCGTCGAGGAGGTCGTTCGCAAACTCGACATCACCACGAATGAGGTCACGGACAATCGTGACGCCGCTTTGCGGCGTGCGAAAACGTAGCGCCGTGATCTCCGTGCGCTCGAGTCCGCGATCGCGACAGAATCCGTCGTAGCCGGGTGGTGCACCCGCGCCCTTACGCGCGTCGAGCGCCGAGGACGTGCAGTCGCAGTAATAGAGGTAGCCACTTCTTCGAAGCAACTGTGCGGCACTGTCGTGCGCGGCGAAGTTGTCACTCTGGCGATACGGCCCTTCGTCGAGATCGAGTCCGAGCCACGCCATCGCCGAGGTGATGCCCCCGGCCCACTCTTCACGGTTGCGATCGGCGTCGGTGTCTTCGATGCGCAAGATGAAGACGCCCTTAGGGTCCTGGCGCGCCACGAACCAGTTGAAGAGTGCGGACCGGGCCGAGCCCACGTGAAAGTAACCCGTGGGTGAGGGGGCAAATCGGACCCGTGGTCCGCTCATTGACTACTCCTCTATCGAAATGGCGCCGTTGGGACAACTCGCGACGGCCCGGCGAAGACGTTCGTCGAACTCGGGGCCGGGATTCTCGTTCAAGACGTAAAGAAATCCATCGTCACGAACTTCGAAGACCTCCGGGGCGATGCTCATGCACACGGCGTTCGACGTACAGAGATCAAAATCGACACTAACTTTCACGGACCCTCCTTTTCACTCATCGTAGTTGAGACGCTTTCGCGGGAGCCTTTCGGCGTTTGGCGCCGTTGCCTATGCTCTCTGATTGACAGAGGACGGTTATGGAACAGCGCTCGCTCGGTTCGTTGAAGGTGACAGAAGTTGGTATTGGCTGCAACAACTTTGGATCGCGCCTCGATCAAGTAGGAGCCACCAAGGTGGTGCACGGCGCGCTCGACGCGGGCGTCAACTTCTTTGATACCGCCGACGTCTACGGCTCTACGAAGTCCGAAATCTTCCTAGGCGAAGCACTGGGCGCTCGACGAAAGGAAGTCGTCGTTGCCACGAAATTCGGAATGCCCATCGACGACCAGCATTTCGGAGCGAACCCTGCCTACGTGCACGCGGCCTGTGAAGACTCGCTGCGCCGACTCAACACCGACTACATCGATCTCTACCAGTTGCACTACCCCGACGCGGCCGTGCCCATCGTCGAGACGCTCGGCGCATTGGGCGAACTCGTGAGTGCCGGCAAGGTGCGAGAGATTGGATGTTCGAACTTCACCGTCGCTCAACTCAAAGAGGCCGCCGCGGCGGCTGGCGAAGGGCCCAGCTTCGTCTCGATCCAAAATCAGTATTCACTGCTCGATCGCAGTCCTGAGCGCGACGGCGTGCTCGCGGCGTGCGACGAACTCGGACTTAGCTTTTTACCCTTTTACCCACTCGCCAACGGACTTCTCACCGGCAAGATCCGCCCGGGTGAGCCCCTCCCCGAGGGGACGCGATTGTCGCTCATGGCCCCCGAGCGAACGGTGCATTGGTTGAGTGACGAATTTCAACAGCGCGTCACCGATCTACTCAACTACGCCGACAGCATTGACGTGCCAATCCTCACCCTGGCGTTCTCGTGGCTACTAAGTCATCCACGGGTCACGTCGGTCATTGCGGGCGCAAGTACACCCGAGCAGATTCGCGCCAACGTCGCGGCGGTGTCGTCACTCAGTGCTGCGCACCTTGACACGTTGAATCAACTAACCACCTAGACGCCTTAGGACGCCTTGACAACGGCGACCAGCTTGGTCAAGGTGTCTTTCGCGTCGCCAAAGACAAGAAGGGTCTTTGGGTTATAGAGCAACTCGTTGTCGATACCAGCAAATCCTGGGCGCATCGAACGCTTCATGAACACCACGTTCTCGGCGAGATCGGCGTGAATGATCGGCATACCGTAGATCGGTGAGGTCGGGTCGTTCACGGCGGCTGGATTCACCGTGTCGTTCGCGCCAACGACGATGGCGATGTCGGCGGTCTGGAGTTCAGAGTTCGCTTCGTCCATCTCGAGGAGATCCTCGTAGGGCACGTTCGCTTCAGCCAGCAGCACGTTCATGTGACCGGGCATCCGTCCGGCGACGGGGTGAATGGCGTAAAAGACCTCGATACCTTTGCCCTCGAGTACTTCAGCCAACTCACGCAACACGTGTTGGGCCTGAGCGACGGCGAGCCCGTACCCAGGGATAATGACGACTTTGCTGGCAAAACTGAGGAGCACGCCAACGTCTTCCGGCGAGCCAGATCGAACGCTTCGTGTGTCGGTGCCACTCGCGCCACTGGCCGTAATCACCGAGCCAAAGGCCGAGAAGAGCACGTTCGACAGACTGCGACCCATCGCCTTACTCATGAGACGCGTGAGCAAGATTCCCGACGCGCCCACTAGTGTTCCCGCCACGATCAAGAGGTTCGATCCGAGCGTGAAACCCGACGCCGCCACCGCGAGACCGGTGAAGGCGTTGAGAAGTGATATCAAGACCGGTACGTCGGCGCCGCCGATCGGCAACACGAAGGCGATGCCCAAGATAAAAGAAACGATCAACAAGATCCACAGCAACATTGTCGAGCCCTGCACGAGAATCGTGACGATCAGCCCGAGTGCAGCCACGCCAACTATCGCGTTGATGATCTGCTGACCGGGATAGGTCACGGGTCGTCCGGTCATTAACTCTTGCAACTTCGCGAACGCGATCGCGGACCCCGAGAAGGACACCGTGCCAATCAAGACACCTAAGAGCACTTCGAGCGTGACGTACGTCGCGGGGTTGGTGGACTTGATGTGGACGAACTCCGTGATCGAGACCAACGACGCGGCGCCGCCGCCCACGCCGTTGAAGATCGCGACTAGTTGCGGCATCGCGGTCATCTGCACGAAGCGCGCCGTCGGCACCGCCACGATGACGCCGATAAACATAGCGAGCAGTATGAGGTTCACGTGGTGCAATGCGTGTCCGTCGACGTACTTAAAGAACGTCGCCACGACGGCAACCAACATGCCAAAGGCCGCCAGGCCGTTGCCCATCCGAGCTCGCTTAGGACTACCGAGTCCCTTGAGGGCCAGCACGAACGTCGTCGCGGAAAACAGGTACAAAAGGTCAATCAGCGTTCCGCGACTCACTTAGCAACCTCATCGGTCTTCGCCTTGGCTTGCGGCTTTCGGCCCTTGAACATCTCGAGCATGCGGTCGGTGACCACGAAGCCGCCCACGACGTTCAAGGTCGCGAGGATGACCGCGAGAAAACCGAGGACCTCTTCGAGGTGAGTGTTCGCGGCGCCCAAGATGAGCATCGATCCAACGAGGATGACCCCGTGAATAGCGTTCGATCCACTCATCAAGGGCGTGTGGAGAATGCTGGGCACCTTCGCGATAATTTCAACGCCGACGAAGGCGCTCAGCACCAACACGGTGGCGTACTGCAACAGGACGTTGGTCACGGGGCGACCTCCTTAGCTACGGGGGTGATGGCGACGTGAGCGACACCGAGCGCGTCGGCGGTGGCTGCGTGGTTCACGTCGCCACCTCTCGCCACCGTGACGCCGATCACGACTTCGTCGTTCCAGTCCGGGCTCAACTGACCTTTGGATCCAAAAAGCCCCAACAGTTTGAGGACGTTGTTGGCGTACATGAAGCTCGCGTGCGTGCCCATCTCGGCGGGGGGATTCGCCAAGCCCACAACGCGAACGCCTCTGTGTTCGATCACTTCGCCGACCTTCGTGAGTTCACAGTTCCCTCCACCGTCGGCGGCCATGTCGATGATGAGCGAGCCGTCCGCCATCGCCTCGACCATCGCGGTCGTGACCAGAATGGGTGACTTGCGACCCGGCACCGCGGCCGTCGTGATTACCACGTCGGATCCGGCGACTTCACTCAGCAGCGCCGCTTGTTGTTGTTGACGCTCGTCGTCGGTCAACTCGCGCGCGTAGCCACCGGCCGCGTCGGCGGTGACGCCCAGTTGCACGAAGGTCGCCCCGGCCGACTCGGCTTCTTCCTTCGCCGCCGAGCGCACGTCGTACGCGCGCACCCTGGCGCCCAGACGTTTTGCGGTGGCGATTGCTTGAAGACCGGCCACGCCCACGCCCATCACGAGCACCTTCGCCGGGCGAATCGTTCCCGCCGCGGTCGTCAACAAGGGATAGAAGCGATCGAGGTAGGTGGCGCCAGCGAGCGCGGCCCGGTACCCCGACACGGTTGCCTGCGACGACAGCGCGTCCATGTACTGCGCACGAGAGATTCGTGGCAACAGGTCGAACGAAAGAACGGTGACCTTGCGGTCGTTCAAGACCTTCACGACGTCGAGTTGCAAGAGTGGCGAGAGAAACGAGAGGTGCAGCGACCCCTCGGCGACGCGCGCTGCTTCCTCAAGCGACGGCGGGTTCACGCGAAGATTGACGTCGCCTGACGCCGCGTCAATGAGCAGCGCGCCGACCTTCTCGTAGCTTTCGTCACTGTAGTGAGCACGGACGCCGGCTCCTCGTTCGACCTCGACCTGCCATCCGTCACTGACCAATGACTTCACGGCGTCGGGCGTCAGGGCGACGCGCGTCTCACCGGGACGCGACTCTTTAAAGAGCGCAATTTTCATCCCATTGTTCTATCAGCCCGACACGAAGATCCCGCAGGACGTTAGTCACCTCTTGAAGAGAATTCAATGATCGAATCGGTGAGCTCCTTCGCGGCCTCTATGGGCAACCAGTGTCCATAGCCCTCCAGACGAACGTACGTGAAGCCATTCTCGCAGTACGCGGCCGAGTTCGTCATCTGGTGTTCACTCAGCGCGCGATCGCCGCTCGACCACACGC
>DAIQOO010000241.1:0-1689 GCA_036787845.1 Acidimicrobiales bacterium | reverse complement strand
AGCCGCGAAGGCCTCGACGGTTACGACACGGTGCTGCATCGAGCGCTGCGCGGGTGGCACTAAGGCACCAGGCGTTACGGTACGCAACGCAAACCAGCCTCTCGACTCGTACGAGTCAAGGGGCTCATAGGACTGGAACGCCGTTGCCGCTTAAGTGTTCGAATGCACTTATCCAACTGCAGAAAGTGTTCCATCGAACTTCGACTAGCTGTGCTTGGAAAATTGGATGCAGGATAGTAAATAGGGATTGCTCCCAACTTCACCCTTGCTAGGTTACGCCTAGAAGTTTGAGAGGGCACGATGACTACGGGCGAAGCAACTGGCAAGGTGACCTTCGAACAAGATCTAATTGAACTTTTGGCTCAGAAGTATCCACGCTTTAGTCATGGCGAGATGGCTCGGCGCCGCCAAGCAATTGAAGATCTCATGGCATCAAAGTCCGTTGATCATTTATTGATCTACGGTATTGGCGGTCGTGGCAGTGCTGTGACGTGGCTCTCCCAGTGGCTAGTGACGAATGAAGCCCAGCTCGTAGTGTCGTCTGGTGAGCGCGATGCCCTGTTTGTTCAGCACTTCAATCACGTTCCCCTCGCAATAAAGCTGGCAAGTGAGGCCACGGTTGACTGGGGTGGAGCATCAACAATTTCTACTTCGATCAATGAATTGCGACGTCGCGGCGCATTGCAAGGCAGCGTGGGGATCATTGGCCCGCTCCCTCTCGCGGGATCTCGGGCGCTAGAAGCGGCCCTGGGCACGGTACTTGATCTCAACGCTGACTACAACTGTCTGCGACTCATCAAGTCACCCGAAGAGCTCGTATGGTTTCGTCTCGGCGCGCGGCTGGCGGACCTGTCGATTGAGGCGCTGAGTGAACAACTCCGACCCGGAGTTAGCGAGCGTGACCTCGTCAAAATTGTTGAGATGGCGTACCACTCGTATGGTGGCATCAATGGCATTCATTACTTTGCAGTGAACGCCATGTCAGATCCTCAGTACTGCGTGCCACGACAACATCCATCGAATCGTCTGGTGCAGAGAGGTGATGTACTGACGACTGAAATTACCGCCAACTTCTTTGACTATGGTGGCCAAGTGTTGCGTACATTTAGCGTGGGTGAAGAACTATCTCCTCTCTACAAGGAGTTACATGACGTGGCCGATCTCGCCTACCGTGAAATTGTTAAGTGCCTTCTACCAGGCACGCACGTGGCACAACTGGTCGAGGCAGCGCGCGTCATCGAAAATGCGGGTTTCACGACTTTTGACGATCTGGTTCACGGTTACGGCGGTGGGTACTTGCCTCCGATTCTCGGTTCGTTGAGCAGACCGAATGAGCCCATAATCGACATGGTTCTACGAGAGGGAATGATGCTCGTGGTTCAGCCCAATGTCGTCACAACAGACCACCGTGCGGGGGTCCAAACCGGTGAGTGTTTGGTGATCACCCATAACGGGCCTGAGCGACTCCATGTGTCCGCCCAAGGCGCGCTACACGTTGGCTAACGCTTTGAGATCGCTGAATGGATCGGCCAAAAACTCAGATTTCACGACTAAAGCGAATCCGTGAGGTCGGCGGCCTTGGGAACCGACCAGACCCCGTCACGTGAAACCACGGACGGACCGAAAGTCGTGAATTTCACATAGAACTAGGCAGTTGGTCGCTATGCGAACTAGGCCAGCGTTTTGGGA
>DAIQOO010000240.1:0-1689 GCA_036787845.1 Acidimicrobiales bacterium | reverse complement strand
CTGGAGGAAGAGTTCCAAAAGGTCGAACTCAATCTTCGTGAGTTCAATGAGTCGAACGCCCCGGTGTACTTCGCGCGTCTGTGGATTCAACGTGAGGTCTTCGAATCGCAGGACAGTCCCGTCGGCGTCGCCGACGTTGGTGCGACGCAACAATGCGCGAAGCCGCGCGAGTAGCTCGGCTAGGTCAAAGGGCTTGACCAAGTAGTCGTCAGCGCCAACGTCCAGTCCTTCGACGCGGTCGTTCACGGCGTTGCGCGCGGTCAACATCAGAATCGGCGTCGTGTCGCCCGAACGTCGAATTCGTCGACACACTTCGAGCCCGTCGATGTCGGGTAGTTGCAGGTCGAGCACGATAGCGTCCGGAGCGCGTAATTGAATGGCCTTGAGCGCACTGGTGCCGTCCTCGAAGAGTCCGACGTCGTAGTTCTCCATCCGTAGGGCGCGCCCTAAGGAAGAGCGAATGGCGCTGTCATCGTCGACGATGGCAACATAGGAGTTGGGCGTTGGAGCGGTGGTCACGGCGCGACTTTCTTAGGGTTGGTGTACAGGCTCTAGTGTTGCTGGTTGGTATTAAGCATCCTCAGACATACTCTAAGAATCTCTGAAGATTGCCACATATCGGCAGTGGCGGGTAGTTCAATTGGCAGAACGACGGACTTTGAATCCGTAGGTTGGAGGTTCGAGCCCTCCCCCGCCAGCCAAAGATGCCTAGAAACAGAGCCGTTCGATCAAAGCGGCTAGTTCCAAGGGCTGGTCGCCTTGGATGGAGTGGCCCGCGTTCGCGACGTGCACCACCTTCGCGTTGGGTAAACGACGCAGCAGCTCCGCTTCGTCAGCGTCGTCGACCACCGATCCCTTGGCCATGGCGCGCAGCAACGTGACGGGCATCTCGAGCGCACCGAGCCGCTCCCAAAGATCACCGGTGTCGGGCGCGGAGAGCTCTGAGTGAGGATGCAGTTGGTGTCGCCACACCCACGTCCCGTCGGGGCGTTGTAGCGCGTTGTGCAATATGCCCCTTCGCAGCGACGAGACCGATCGCGTGGGATTGTGCGCAATCGTTCGCGTGAGCAACTCATCGAAATCGTCGAATGATTTGGGACCATTGACGAAATCGGTG
Source organism: Acidimicrobiales bacterium (assembly GCA_036787845.1). Taxonomy (GTDB): domain Bacteria; phylum Actinomycetota; class Acidimicrobiia; order Acidimicrobiales; family RAAP-2; genus RAAP-2. The sequence goes on along the minus strand of DAIQOO010000240.1, from coordinate 572 downwards.
ATGTGCTTGGCCTTGTCGGAGTTGACACCGGGCGTGATGTCAATGAGCATGAGTGAGCGCACAAGGTCGGGTCGTTCGCTCGCGACGAGGATCGAACAGAGGCCGCCGAGTGACATTCCCACGAGCGCCAGCGGAGGCGTCGTTAGCTTCTCAATTGCTACCTCGAGGTCGTGCGCGTGGCTCACGATCGCCGACGAAGGGAAGGGTGACGGATCGGAGTGGCCGTGACCCGGCAGATCGAACGCGAGTAGTGGTCGCTCGAGGGCGAGCGCCACGGTGTCGTAAGTATGAGCGTTCTGGGCACCGCCGTGGACGAGAATGAGTTCAGGTTCGCCATCACCCCAGGCCAGACCGCTCAGTTGGCGAAGTCCGTCCACGGTGACGAAGAAGCGTCGCACCGTGGGAATGGCCACGTCGAGACCCCACTCCTGCGCGTTTTCATGAAATAGCGAGAACTCGTCGTAAGAAAATTCATTCACGTCACGAATCGTAGGGCAGGGCTGATAGAGATGGAGGAGTGAGTCGTCCCACCTGCGTCGTCGTTCTCGCCGCTGGCGAGGGAACGCGGATGC
>DAIQOO010000239.1:0-1692 GCA_036787845.1 Acidimicrobiales bacterium | reverse complement strand
GCCAAAGTGTTCCAATCGTGACCTCGTCACTGACGACATCGAAGATGTATTGACCCTCCGCTGGCTCACCCCCATCGAAGAGAAGTTCCTGGTTTCGCGCAATATTCTTAGCGGCGTCTTCTGGTGTCTCTCCGGCGGCAATTAGTTCATCGTGATAGTCCGCCCACATTTTGATTAGCCAAGCCTTTAGCTCAGGCTGGCCCATTTCATTGAGTCGTATCATTGGACCAATCTACAACTGGCTCGTTTTAGCTGAGATCGAACCGACGCATCGTCATCTACGGCGTCCTGGTCCCCTTCATTGGCCGCGAAGATTTGCTTACCAACGAGCATGTCGCGGGTCGACCACAAGATATTGCGAACGTGGAACGACTCATAAATGAATTATTCGATTGACTTTTCTTGGGTTTGTTTCAACACGAAGTCGCCGACTGATTCTTCGTGCAAATTGCGTTAGGCGTCGTCCCATAGGTATTCGCTTTCGGACTTCCGGACGTCACCACAAGCATCGGTCTTTCGAGGCTCTATGAAAAAAGTGTAGACATTTGTCTGCTACGTCTCGGCAAGGATGAAGGTTATGTCAGTGACTCTTTCACCGTGACGGAGCCAAACAAACTGAACGCGCGAACGGTGATTTCTGGCCCATCACTCGATTGGACATCAATATTGCGTGAACCAAGAAGAGTAAAACCCTGCAGTCTGACCCTGCTGCCTCGCGGAACTTGAATCTCCGTGGCGCCGACGACGGTGACGACAGTGATACTGGCTCCAGGAAAAGTCGTAGCTGAGGCTTTGACGCGTGTCCCACCTAGAACAGAAGCGAGAAACTCGTGGTCCCAATCTTGCTGAAGAGTGAACTGCCGTCCACCGACCAAAGCAAAATCCATGACGCTCCCTTCGATAGAGAACTGCGTTTGCAGTTTACGCCAACTCCAAAATACTTACGACGGCGGATTCAAGGGGTGAGCGCAACAAGAGTGACTAACCAAACGTTGCGCTGACCCTCTGACGGCGCCCACTGTAAAGGTCTTACGTTTGGTCATTTGAAGATCCGAAACCGGTCTAGGAAACCGATGCCCTAATCCCCCGAGCGACTGCGGCGGTGCCTGCGTGAAGTTCCGCGCGTAAATCGTCCCTCGGCCAGCGCCGCGCGCCGTCGCCCTCCCTAGATCTCGAGATTCTTCCAAGGCTGATTGGCCAATCGGGGACTGTGGGAGCTGTTCCCTTGGACGGAGTTGGGCCGGCTCGCTCCGCCAATCCGTGGCCCAAGGGACGACCGGCCGTGTCATGCTGCTACCAGACGCCTTTTGGGCTTGGGAGAAGGTGCGATGAGTACGTTAGACAATGAAGGTCGTGAGTACGACGAACGTCCGTGGGGGAACTTCACCGTGCTCGACGACAAGGCGCCCAACTACAAGGTCAAGCGCATCGTGGTCCTGCCCGACAAGCGCCTCAGCTACCAGCGCCACGCCCAGCGCGCGGAGCACTGGTTCATCGTGAGCGGTAACGCCACGGCCATACTCGACGGAGTGAAACTCGAGTTAGCGCCAGGTCAGAGTATTGACATCGGCATCGGTCAAGCACACCGCTGCGAAAACCAGGGCACGACGCCAGTGGAATTCATCGAAATTCAAACCGGCACCTACTTCGGTGAGGACGACATCGTGCGACTAGAAGACGACTACGGCCGCA
>DAIQOO010000238.1:0-1696 GCA_036787845.1 Acidimicrobiales bacterium | reverse complement strand
CCCGCGCGCGCAGCCTCGAGCAAGGCGGGAAAGACCGACTTCGCCGAGAGCTGGTCGATGCGCCCAGCCTGGATGCCACCGATCATCGGTTCAATGAACTGATAGGTCAGTTCGTCGCCGAGCTTCGTGCGCACGATCTCGCCAATTGTGGCGTCGTCGCCGACGTGCAAACGCTTGGGGAAACGTACGTCGCGTCGTGCGGCGAGACGCGCTCGCCACGTGAGACCCCCGAAGTCGCGAAGGGATTTCACCGTCGTCGGCACGCCGAGCACCAAGCCGGACGGAAGTTCGTGCAGTGCGCCGCGACACCATAGGTACGCGCCGCTGGCGTTGATGGGTTCAAGATGATCGTTCCAAGCGAGCTCGCCCACGAGGGTTAGCGCCTCTGGTCGTCGCGCTAAGAATCCGTCGGCACCGAGATCGACGACGCGCCCGGCGAAGGTAGTGGTCGCGAGAGAGCCGCCCACGCGATCGCTCGCTTCAATTACTTCCACTCGAGGAGTTGACCCGCTTGGACCTTGCGCGCCACCAGAGAGTTCCCACGCGGCCGCGAGACCGCTCACGCCCGCGCCGACGACGACGACCGAGGCGCGACTCACCTAGGAGGCCGCACTTCGTACGACGTTGGCGAGAATCGCCATAAACGTCGGATCGTCGTTGAGCGACGCTGTGCGCACGAGGTTCAGTCCAACTTCACCCGCCACGCTCTGGGCTTCGATGTCGACGTCGAAGAGAACTTCGAGGTGATCGGCGACGAAGCCAATGGGACACGAGACAACGTCAGTGATCCCGCTCGCACGCTTTTCTCGAAGGACGGTCAAGATGTCGGGGCCGATCCAAGGATCGGCGGTTTTTCCGGCGGACTGCCAGGCGACGTCGAAGTGTCGAACGCCAGCTTTGCCCGCCGCGATCTCGGCGCTTTCGCGGAGTTGCTCGGGGTAGTCGTCGCCGTGTTCGAGGATCTTCTTCGGCAGTGAGTGCGCGCTAAAGAGCACTTCGGTGGTGTCGTAGTGCGAGGGCGCGATGGTAGCGAGCGCTTCGTTCACGCGCGCAGCGATGAGCTCTAAGAATCCAGGTTCGAGGTACCACGCGCCAATTGAGATAAATTCGACACCGTCGCCGACGGCTGCTTTCGCGCGACTCATGTACTGCTCGGTCGACATCGACGACGAGTGCGGCGCGAGCGCGAGACCGACGACCTTCGTGAAGCCTTCGTCGCGAAAGGACAGCGCCGCCTCTTCCAATAGTGGTGGTTCGTACTTCGATCCGAAACGTACGTCGAATCGTCCAGGGTCGCTCTGCTCGAGGGCCGCCGCGATGCCCGCGACCTGATCGGCGGTGCGCTGGGCGAGTGGTGACGTGCCGCCGATGGCCTGGTAGCGACGAGTGAGATCGGCCAAAAGTTCGGGCGTGGGCGCGCGACCGTGTCGAATGCGGGTGTAGTACGACTCGACGTCCTCGGGCGTCGTCGGCGTGCCGTACGCCATGACGAGAACACCGATCTTCATCGCACGCCCGCTCTTCCTTCGTCGTGCACTACGCGAACTACCGCTTCTAGAACCGCGGGGTCTGTCGTGGGCAGTACGCCATGACCCAGGTTAAAGATGTGGCCGGGCTCGCGGCCAGCTTTTGCGAGCACGTCGCGGGTGGCTTCAATGGCGAGCGCTTCTCCACCGAGACAGCGCGCGGGATCGAG
>DAIQOO010000237.1:0-1706 GCA_036787845.1 Acidimicrobiales bacterium | reverse complement strand
CAGCGAGTAATATGGTCAGGCTCTCCCAGAGTGGGCGAGTGAATGAGTTGTCCTCGTAGTTTCGTACGGTCGCCGTTCGCGGTGCACTACGGGGTTGAAGCAACCCTACGAAAGGAAACTAGATCGTGGCACTCGTCACATTGCAGGAGCTTCTTGACTCGGGCGTGCACTTCGGGCACCAGACCCGTCGTTGGAATCCCAAGATGCGCAGGTTCATCCTTGGTGAACGTAACGGCATTTACCTCATCGACCTACGTAAGACCCTCGCTGGCATCGAACAGAGCTACGCCTACGTGCGTGACCTCGTCGCTGAGGGTGGCGTCATTCTTTTCGTCGGCACCAAGAAGCAGACCCAGGGTCCCATCGCGGACTACGCCCAGGCCTGTGGCATGCCCTTCGTGAACCAGCGTTGGCTGGGTGGCATGCTGACCAATTTCGCCACCGTCGCCGGACGCGTCAAGCGCCTGATCGAACTTCGCGCCATGGAGCGCGCGGGCGACTTCAACAACATGCCCAAGCGCGAAGCACTTCGCCACAGTCGCGAACTCGAAAAGCTCGACCGTAACTTGAGCGGTATTGCGAATCTCGACCGCGTGCCCGACGCCATCTTCGTGATTGACACGAAGAAGGAGCACATCGCGGTCACCGAAGCGCGCAAGCTTGGCTTGCCCGTCGTTGCGGTCGTGGACACGAACTGTGACCCCGACGTCATCGACTACGTGATTCCCGGCAACGACGACGCGATTCGCTCGGGCGCGCTGCTCTGTCGATTGATCGCCGACGCAGTCACCGAAGGTCGATTCATTCGCCAGAACCGTCCCGCCGTTACGGTGACACCAACCACCGTTTAATTCGTCACGAGTTTCAAAGAGGAGAACCAAGGTGTCATTCACCGCAAAAGATGTACAGAGGCTGCGCCGGTTAACGGGCGTAGGCATGATGGACGCGAAGAAGGCCCTCGAGGCTTGCGACGGTGACCTGCAGGCAGCTATCCAGTGGTTGCGTGTCCAAGGACTCGCGTCGGCCGCCAAGCTCGCGAACCGCGAGGCCGGTGAGGGCGCCGTCGCCGTGGTGCGCGTCGACAAGGTCGCCGCGATCGTCGAGCTTCGCTGTGAAACGGATTTCGTCGCCAAGTCGGAGGAGTTCGTTTCACTCGCCGACGAAATCGCCGCGCGCGTCTGCGCCGATGGCGAGGGTGCCGTTAGTGAATTTCAAGGACACATCGAGACGATGCTCACCACGCTGAAGGAGAACATCTCGATCGGTCGCGTCTACCGTCTCGAAGCTGGTGCTGACGAAGTCGTCGACACCTACAACCACTTCCAGTCCGGTCGTGGCGTGAATGCCGTCGCGGTAGTACTCAAGGGCGCGAACGAAGAAGTGGCCCACGAGATCGCGGTGCACATCGCCTTCTCGAAGCCCTTGTACTTGGGCCGCGACGACGTGCCCCAGAGCGAGGTGGACGCCGAGCGAGCGACGGTTGAAGAGATCACGCGCAACGAAGGAAAGCCCGAAGCAGCATTGCCCAAAATCATTGAGGGCCGTTTGAACGGTTGGTTCAAGGAACGCGTGCTGCTCGAGCAGCCCTACGTCAAGGACGAGAAAGAGACCGTTGAGCGGTTCTTGAAGGGCGCCACCATTAGCGCGTACGCTCAAGTCGTTATCGGAGGATAGGACACCGTCGTGCGTCGATTCGTCTTAAAACT
>DAIQOO010000100.1:0-6262 GCA_036787845.1 Acidimicrobiales bacterium | reverse complement strand
GGGAAGGAGTGTTGAATGTATTGCGCATCTCTTCGTCACGGTAACAGTGACGAGCACTCTTTTCGCCGGAGAAGTTGGAAAGTACTTCTATTTGTCATGAAGTTGTCGATGAGATTTGAAGTTCGCGTCATTACTCGCACGCCGCGCGCAGAGAACACGCAGTATTAAAGAATTTGTCGCCGTAGCCTTATCGCGGTTACGTTGCGTGTGCGCTCGACGCAATAGAGACGTTGATGAAATCGCGAGGGTGAACGTTGAAGCGAGACTTCGGCGACGCGCTGCTGGAAAGGAGTGCGCACCGACGTGACGTTGCCCAATTTCTCGAAACAGATTCGCCAATGACTAGCGATAGTGCCTCCAATCAGGTTAGATAAAGCCACCTCAACCTTAACTTGAGGGTTTTGGGGAGTGCGACGATGACGTCATCTGTGTCGACGCGACTCGAAAGTCGACACACGATCAGAATTTTCTTTGAATCGAGACCTCACGTAGTGTGCGTTCACCACGTCTACTAGTTGACGGATATGAAGAAGCCATTTGAGAACATAGTTGCCGACCATGCAGCCGCGGTGTTGCGAGTGTGTCGGACCGTCGTTGGTGTTCACGACGCCGACGACGCCTGGTCCGAGACGTTCATCTCCGCGATGCGTGCGTACCCAGATCTTCCGGAGGACGCCAACGTTGAAGCGTGGCTCGTCACTATCGCCCATCGAAAGGCGATTGACGTCATCCGCACGCAGAATCGAACCGCCGTTCGCTCTGGAGAGCTGCCAGAGACGGCAGCGCCCTTTGGACATCAACGCACTGGGGATGACGAGCTGTGGGTCTCACTTAGGTCGTTGCCCGACAAACAGCGCCAAGCGGTGGCCTATCACTACCTGGGCGGTCTTCCCTACGTCGAGGTGGCATCGATTCTTGGCGGAACTACTGAGGCGGCTCGCCGAGCGGCGGCCGATGGTATCAAGAGCATGCGAAGGACCTTCACTGAAATGAAAGCAAAAGGAATGTCGAAATGAACAAAGAGACCACCGCAGAGATGAAGATTTCGAACGTGCTCGCCTTCACGATTCCCTCCAATGAAGTGATGGCGTGGTTGCACGATCGGCTCGAGTCATCGGCCGACGAGAGAGGGATCCTCGACGTCGCGTACAAGACCATAGACACACCCGTTGGCTCGCTGCTGTTGGCTGCGACGAAGAAGGGGCTCCTTAGAGTTGCCTTCCAAGTTGAGGGATTCGACGAGGTGCTCGAGTTACTCGCTCGTAAGGTCAGCCAGCGCATCTTGAAGGCCCCAAAGAGACTTGACACTGCGGCCTTTGAGATTGACGAATACTTTGCGCGCACGCGTACGAGGTTCGATCTCCCCCTCGATTTCTCACTTTCCAGTGGTTTTCGCCAAGTGGTGCAGCGCCATCTTCCCAACATCGCCTACGGACAGACGACGAGTTATCAGCACGTCGCGGCGTTGGTGGGCAACCCGAGGGCCGTTCGCGCGGTTGGTACCGCGTGCGCCAAGAATCCTTTGCCTATCGTCGTTCCTTGTCACCGGGTGCTTCGATCTGACGGGGGCCTTGGTGGTTACGCCGGCGGACTGGCTGTAAAGAGTGCGTTACTCCAATTAGAGAACGCACGATGAGAACTATCGTGGCCGAAATGCGACGTGAGAGGCTAACGACATCGAAGCTTTTAAATCGCCACGATGTCTGTGTCGTGGCTGAAGTGCACGAATGCCGGGGACAGTTCCTGGATTCGCGCGAGCGACGAAGACGCAGCGTCGGCCCACGACTCGTCATGAAGGTTGGACGCGGAGGGCCGGGCGTTGCGTAACTCATCGGCACGAAATACACATTGACCGGCTAGGACCACGCGACTCTCTCGCGTTTCAATCACGAGTGACTGATGTCCAGGCGTGTGGCCCGGGGTCGAAAGCGTTCGTACCCCTGGAGCTATTGTCGCGTCGCCGTCAATCAGTCGGAGTCGAGATTCTTCGACGTCGGCCCATTCCAAGACGGTGTAGCCGTCTTCCTTGGCTAGTTCATACTCCACGCGCTGCATGAACACCGGCGCCGAGAATGAGTTGAGTTGTCCGCAGTGGTCGAAATGAAGGTGGGAAACGACGATGGCGCGAACGTCGTCCGGAACGAGGCCAATCTCGTTGAGCGCGTCGACCACTGACGTGAATTTTGGGTGGTAGTGCTCGTTGATCCACGCGTTGTCGGCCCCAATGCCGCTGTCAAAGAGTATCGGTCCTTTCGGATGATGGATGAGCCACGCGTGGACTGGAAACGCCTCAAACGTGTCGTGCTCCGGGTGTTCGCGAGGGAGGCTCTCCACAACACCAAGCGTGAGTCGGTCAATTTTGGGAAGTTCTTCGAGCGGCATCCCGGAGAGCTTACGGCTGCTTTCTTGGTGCGCTGTGTCGTCATCGATCGAGCGCGATCCATTCGCGGCACGCACTTGTGAATCAAGTGATCAAGACGCGCCAATTGTTCGAACATCGAACCGGTAGGCATGAGGGTCTCGAACGACCGACGACGTCAAGCGGGATGAGAATCCAGATAGTGAACCTCCAGAGGTCCCGCGAGAATTGGCTGGAGCATCTCCAACAATCCAGTCTCCATGCGCCACGTCATGTATTTCTCGTTCTGACCTCTTGAATCCCACTCTTCGATGAGAACCACGGTGTCAGGGTTATCGGCGTCGACGAAGGTTTCTACTGATACACAACCGTCGTAAGCCCGAGTGTCGACGAGCGCTACGGTCAAGGCGTCCAGCAGGTCCTTGCCCTTACCTGGCTGACAAGGAAACAGGAGAGTTACTTTTTGCATTTTCATCCGTTCGATGGTTGGGGCTGGTTACGACGGCCCTCTTTAGGCGGCCGCAGTTTCTCAGTGTTAGCACAGTTCTTCTTGCCGCTCTCAGAATGATTTTTGGTTTCGACGCGCCAACGATGGACGTTTCGTGCAGCTGGGGTGATTGACGGCAGCATTCTCGATGGAACTGGATGAGCACGAATACTTACCTGCTGGGACGAGCCCGGACTGACTACGAGACGACGTTCTTGTTCACTTGGTGCTTCGAGCTCTTCTTGAGTGGCTGTCCCGACAAGATGAGGAGTACTCCTACAACCCCGATCGAAGCGATCCCGTACAGCAGGCCAAAGAGTGAAAAAAGAGCGACCATGGCGCCGACGATCACCGCGCCGCCACCAAAACGCTCAGAGCGTTGAATAACGCGCAGCACGAGGTCAACGGTTGCGACGAGTAGTCCCGTGCTCAAGGCGACAAGAATGTTGAACACAGAGACAGGGTCACGTTGGTACAAAGTGAGCGCTGGTGGATGGCCAAAGTAAGTGTGTCCGTTGGTCGTTATCGACAACACGCCAGACGACTCGGGGAGATGGTACCCAAAACACACGAAGAGCGCGACCGCGGACCATACGAGGGCGAGTCCCAAAAAAACCCAGTGTCGAATGAGCGAAGCTCTATCGAGTGAGAATTCCGCACCACAGCTCTCGCAGAAATTCGACGGACTCGGCGTTTGTCGTTCACACTGTGCGCAGAAAGCCATGGCTCACTTCTACACCACGACGCTCGTGCGCTCTTTTGGTAGAAGCTGCAAACGCCAAAATCTGCTCGCTGATCGAAAGGAACTCACGTTGCCTGAATTTTCATTTCGACGAGTGTGCTGCGGTTCTACTTGTCCTCGGGCGGTGTGGTTATGTCGGGAGGAGCGGGGCCATTGCCGTACCAAAAATACTCTGTTGCAACGTCTCGGGCGATCACAAAATCGGTGCGTTCTCGCGCCCAATTGACAGCTTCAACCAGAGTGAAAAACCGTGGTGAAAATTCGGGTGTTCCATCGGACGTTTCAACATACCCGGAATAGACGATGGGCTCTTCGATTCCTTCGGGGGCGATGTAGGCCCTTCCAGTCAAAGGATTCATGCTTTCAATCATTGCAGCTTCACTTCCGTTTCAATCCAGTCGCTTGTTGACGAGTGAGCACTGCCACGAAATTGCCATCGCGCTTCGTAGGTAGAGTTTGAAGTGTGAGTCCCCCGCCTCGTTATTGCGTACTTCGACGTAGTGACCGGCTCAACGTTCGCCAACACCACGTTTCGTCAAGTATTCGAAGATTCGAGGAGCAATGAGTAACGTCGCAAAAAGTATGCTCAGAAGGCCACGTGTGGCTGTTATTTCGATTGTCGTCATCATGCTCTTGCTCGTTGGTGCAACCACAACGTGGCTGCTGGTCAGATCTCCAAAAGCCGTCAGTTGGCCCGAGGGCGTCGTGATTTTGAAAGTGCCAAATCTCGCTCCCGCGAGCGCCGTGCAGAGCGGAAAGACCATTGACGGCATTTCGTGTCGCACACTCTCGAACGACACCGTCAAATATCACATCCACGTTCACATTGCCGTCTACGTCAACGGCAACGAAGTACGCCTGCCCGAGGGTATTGGGATCACCAAGCCAATACTCGTCCAGCACTACTCGAGTGGGCTCTTCGACGACGTTGGACTGTACGACTGCATGTACTGGCTTCACACACACGTCGCCGATGGCGTCGTGCACGTGGAAGCCCCCGCGAAGCAGAGTTTCACGCTAGGTCAGTTCTTCGACATTTGGGGTCAACCGCTTGGGCCCAATCAAGTCGGTCCAGCCAAGGGCACGGTCGTCGTGTTCGAGAACGGACAACGATTGACCGGTAATCCTCGCTCCACGCCACTACTTCCTCACGCTGATATCCAAATCGACGTGGGGAACCCAGTCGTTGCTTTCCAACCGTTTACGTTCAACGTGTCTGGAGGGTGTGCGCAAGGCACCTTAAGTTGCACCACCACAACGACCTGAGCGGGAAAATACTGCAAATGTATCGTTGAGCGGCTCTTGAATAGTTAGAGTCAAATATTTCGTGCAATGCGTCGTCGAACAATCTCATTGGCGGCTCGGTCCGAACATCTCTTCGAGCAAGAACTGTATCCTTGGCTCAAGTTGCTTGCGTGGGTAGTACTTCTCAAGCAAATCCATGCCTTCTCCGACAGTTGTCAATCCCAACTGCGAGTAAAGAAGCCGAATATCGGCGGCGTCCTGATCGACTCTTGACGCTAGAAGTTTCATCGCTAGGAGATATTCCGGCGACGCAACGGCAACCTCCAAATTTTTAGTGTGGAAAACAACTTTCTGGTTAGGATCTCGTCCGGGCGCAAATGCTTTGGCGGCATCGTTCAGCCAATCATCGGGAAGTTCCCGCAACACCGCAACTTCCCTCGCGGCGTCATAGACGGCTTGCTTGGGCTCGAAAATAGCGTCGACGTCTCGCGTCATGCGTCGCTCTCCGTACGCCAAAACCATCGCGGCACCCCCCACCACAAAGAGACGGGCTTTGATTCCACGCCTTGCGAGAACGTTCGAGAGGTCCTCAAAAGCTTCATTCATTTGTGCGCGGTCAAATCTGTAACTAGGCACGTGAAAGTGCTCCTTCGTTTACGAATACGCCGTGGCGCGCGAGCGCGAAAGGAGTGTCGCGCAGTGCCATAGCTTCGAAACCAGGGAGGTCGTTGACGAACCACCATGGTGCGACAAACCTTTGTGGTTGGTGAACCCAATTTGGAGTAGTTATGGAGTCTTCATTGCAGAGCTCTTCGACAAGGCCCGCTAGTGCTGCGTCAACGCGTTTGTCGCCAACCAACTGAGGTGGCAACTCGATTAGCCATACTTTTCCGGGGTGGCTCGAACCTCGAAAGTCGTCTACGAAATCGAGCAGTCGCCGCCACACGGCAGCGATGCCATCGGAGGCAATGAGCGATCGAAGATTACTTGACACTTCATCGATAGTGAGAGCGCCTCGTCGAACTTCAGGTTGCATCGTCAATACCAAGTTATGCTCGGCTGCTGCGGCAAGACGAGAGAGAGTCTCCAACCGGGGGACGAGTTCTCCCGATTCGTATCGCGCCAGCGTCGGTTGAGACGTTCCAGCCCTTCGGGCGAGTTCGTTCTGAGTAAACCCTGCTCTCTGTCGCATGAGTCGTATTAGGAAGTCAGTGGAAGTCACGGACTCAGTATATCAAAATAGATATAATGCTTGAGCACTGCTTGTAGAGCCATTTGATCCACTCAATGGGGTCTAAGTCAAAGAGTCCGGACCCAAGGGTCCGGACTCTTTGACTCATTGACTACTTGTTCTGTGCAGACTTACTTCTTACCCTTTTGCGGATTGGCCCCAAGTGCCGTAATCGCGGCGGCGCGAGCACTCTGCGCC
>DAIQOO010000236.1:0-1717 GCA_036787845.1 Acidimicrobiales bacterium | reverse complement strand
GCCAGCGCCTCGTGGAACTGGTCTATTGAAAAGTTCGGCCACAGTTCGTCGACCACGTAAAAGTCGGCGTAGATCGATTGGATGGGCAAGAAACCACTGAGTCGCCGGCCGCCGCCCCAACGCACGATGAGATCGATCCTCGAGATCTCGGAGGACGCGATTCCGTCGACGACGTTGCCACCCTTACTCAAATCGCCGTTCTTGAGCGAGTAGTTAAGGTCCCAATTCCAGCCGTAATTTACGAGGAAATTCACTTTGATCCGACCCTCGCCGATTTGGGTCCTTTGTGTGTAACGCATGAGTTCCTCGGGAAAGAGGGGCGACTGTGTGTTGCCCACGACGAGGAGGTACGCGTCTCTCTTCTCCAACTCGGACACGGCCTCCACGCACGCGTGTCGAAAGGCTTCGATCTGAGCCGCGGGACGTTTCGTGTTGTCGACCGTGAACCCGTAGAAGGTGATCTCTGGGATACCTAGCGCCAGGCAGGCGCTGTACACCTCCAGACCCGGCTGCAGTCCGAAATGATAACCATCCTGTTTTTCGAAGCCTTGGTGTTGAGCCCAACGCCGATTCCCGTCGGGAATGATGCCCACGTGCTGGGGGAGTCGCTTAGTGTTCGCCATCACGGGCACTTTCGATCACGGCGTTTCTCATAACGACGCGATTGTACGACATGGCATCCTTACGCACAGGCTGACGGCTCGATTCAAAATGAAAAGTCTCGCCCATTCGCAGGTACTAGGTCTGTTTCGACATGATTGTGTTGATACCGCCCGGGCGAGGCATATCGAAGGTTCCTCTGCTCAACGATGGTAAAGCGAATCGGACATCGCACCTCGCGCGCAATCCCATCGTGACCTCATACAGCGTGAAGCCGATTTCGAGCCCTATACTTCGAATTAGGACGTCAAGACCCCGCTTCCCTTTCACCTGACATTTGGTCAGGGACGATACGAGGAGGTGTGATGTGCGTCTCTCCGAAATGGATCACGGCGCCATCGCAACTATCGCAAGGAAGGACGTTGCACGCCACAAGTAGTTATCGATCTCTGCATTCGTGCGTTCCTTTGGAAGCGGCGAATTCGCGGTGGTCGACGATATGAACATTTAGGTATTAACACTGGAGGCATTGTGATTATTTTCGGATTGATTCTTCTCCTCATTGGGTTCATCACGGGCATTGCGATCGTGTGGACAATCGGCGTGATTGTGCTCGTGGTCGGACTTGTACTCTGGCTCCTCGGATCACTGGGCCACGCCGTGGGCGGTCGACACCACTACTACTAGGTCAAATTTCGACAATTGTCTCGAGACGCGAAGATGAACCGCTGGCACTTTCGTAGGGTTTGAGACAGCGACCGGCGTGGCTGGTGGCAACGCCGTGAGACCTCCGCCGTCATCGTCATGCGCACAGTCGTTTCGGTGTACCCGCGCGCACTGGTGTACCCAAATCTCGGCTGTCCACAACACGTTTGAACCGTAAAGTGACCATATCGTGACGTCATTGCGAAGCCGGGAGATGAGCCGATAGTCTTTCGCCGAGCTGCTAAAGCGGTGGCTTTGAATTCAGGGAGGAAGTGCTTATGGCACTGAAGAAGATCAAGACGGCACTTTTAGCCGGGGCAACGGTGGCCAGTTTGGTGGCCGTCGGCATCTCCGCTAGTTCAGGGGCGGCCGGGGGAGCGACGAGTGTGAACTGGTCGAAGGTGACGCATCT
>DAIQOO010000235.1:0-1736 GCA_036787845.1 Acidimicrobiales bacterium | reverse complement strand
AACCCGGAACCTGTTGATTAAGAGTCAAATGCTCTGCCAATTGAGCTACCGGCGCCCGATGAGTCTATACCGCCAAGATGTCGGCGCTCAGTGAATTAATTGTGTTGAATGGCCTTCACTTCGAGAAACTCTTCGAAGCCGTACTTGCCGAGTTCACGACCGATACCCGACTGCTTGTAACCGCCAAAGGGAGCGAAGACGTTGAACGCGCCGCCGTTGATCTCGACCTGTCCCGCGCGAATTTTGCGCGCGACTTCGAAGGCCTTCTCATCAGTACTGGCCCATACACCACCCGCGAGTCCGTACGACGAGTCGTTCGCAATGGCGATCGCCTCTTCTTCGGTGTCGTAGGGAATGATCGACAGTACTGGTCCAAAGATTTCCTCTTGGGCAATGGTCATGTCGTTGCGCACGTCTGAGAACACCGTCGGCGTGACGTAATAGCCCTTTTCGAGACCTTCGGGCGGCGTGATACCGCCGGCGATGATGCGTGCCCCTTCGTCGATGCCCTTGGTGATGTAGTCGCGCACGCGCTGTTGTTGCGCGGCACTCACCAATGGACCCAGGAGACTTGATCCGGTGATGGGATCGGCGGGCATGAAACCAGCCGCCGTCGCCACCGCAATGTCCTCGACTTCACTCAGACGAGATCGTGGCACCACCATTCGCGTCAATGCTGAACAGGTCTGACCCGAGTTCAAGTAGCACTTGAAGACACCGTCACTAACGGCCTTAGCGAGATCCGCGTCGTCGAGAATGACATTGGCTGACTTTCCACCAAGTTCGAGCGACACGCGCTTGACCATCTCGGCGGCGAGTTGCATCACGCGCTTGCCCGCGCGCGTCGAACCGGTGAACGACACCATGTCGGTCTTTGGGTGGGCGACAATCGCCTCGCCAACGACCGGACCGAGGCCCGTCACCATATTGAAGACGCCCTTAGGCAGACCGATTTCGTGGATGATGTCGGCGAGCAGGAACGCGTTGATCGGGGCGACTTCACTCGGCTTGAGTACCACGGTGCATCCCGCGGCGAGCGAGGCGGCCACTTTGTTCGCGATCTGGTGGAGTGGATAGTTCCACGGCGTGATCGCCGCGACAACGCCGACGGGCTCTCGAACGAGCGTGGAGTTTCCAACTTCTTCTTCCCACACGAACTCCATGGCGCGCTGGGCGTTGTCAGCGAAGGTCATGGTGGGAAGTCCCGCCTGAATGCCCTTCGAGAGCATGAGCGGCATGCCTACTTCGTTGGCGATCGTCAACGCGATGTCGTCACTACGTTCAGCGAGCTTCTCCGAAATTCGCAGCAAGAATTCGCCGCGCTCTTTGGGACTGGTGTTCGACCAGCCAGTAAAGGCCGCGGCCGCGGCTTCGACGGCGCGATTGGCCTCGTCAACGGTGCCAACTGGAATCGTGGCGTAGAGCTCGCCCGTACCCGACGTCGTGACGTCGAGCGTGTCGGGTGAGCTGGCCTTTACCCACTCGCCATTGATATAGAAAGAGTCGCGAACGATGGTCATGAGAACCCCCTGTAGCGAACGCTGATTGGATCGCTAGAGGGAAATCTACACGCGATTTGCGGGAGATCATCCGCGATTGCGAGGTCGCCACGTTCTGGTAGCCCACCACTCATTCTTGGGGTGAGCGACGGGGTTCGAACCCGCGGCCTCCAGGACCACAACCTGGCGCTCTAACCAACTGAGCTACGCCCACCAAGACCACCCAGTATTGCACAG
>DAIQOO010000099.1:1289-6329 GCA_036787845.1 Acidimicrobiales bacterium | reverse complement strand
CTTTGGCGAGTACCGAGCGCCGACCGGCGTTCGAAGCGGCGTGAGTAGTCGCGGTGCACACTTCGCTGATCTCGTCAAACGGTCCAAGGCCCTCGTCGCGCGACGCGGCACTCCACCGAAATTGCTCGTCGCCAAGCCGGGACTCGACGGACACTCCAACGGCGCGGAACAGATCGCTGTCGCGGCGCGTGACGCTGGCTTCGAAGTCATCTACCAAGGCATTCGACTCTCACCCGAAGAGATCGTCGCAGCCGCGCGCGACGAAGACGTCGACGTCGTGGGTATCTCGATTCTTTCGGGGTCACACCTCGCTCTCGTGCCCCGAGTCATCGAAGGACTTCGCGGCGCGGGAGTTGACGCAAAAGTCGTTGTTGGTGGCATCGTGCCCGACGACGACGCGCGCGCGCTACGCGCCATGGGCGTCGCGGCGATCTACACGCCCAAGGACTACTCGCTCGGCGCGATTATGGACGACCTCTTAGATCTGATCGAGTCCTCTAGTTGAGGTGATGCGGGCGACGCATTGCGTAGCGACCCGAATTGAACCAGCGACCGGAAAAGCGCCACGCTGGCGGCTTGTCGATGACGCGCAAACGTTCAGACTTGAGCAACTCTTCGGCCGCGGCGACGAGCGCCGCCATCTCTTCGGGCGAAAGCCCAGGACGAGGCGCCAGCCCGTAGTTCACAGCGGCACGTTCCCGTGCTTGCGCTTGGGTAACTCTTCGCGTTTGCCCCGCAGAAGGTCAAGGGACTTGGCGAGAATCCGGCGCGTTTCGGCGGGGTCGATGACGTCGTCGATGAAGCCCCGTTCGGCCGCGACATACGGATTCGCGTAACGCTCTTCGTAGTCTTCGATCAGCTGAGCGCGCAGCGTCTCGGGGTCGTCCGACTCGACCAAATCGCGACGATACACAATGCCAACGGCACCCGCCGCGCCCATCACCGCGAGTTCGGCGGTGGGCCACGCGAAGGCGAGGTCGGCGCCAATGGACTTTGAGTTCATGACGACGTACGCGCCGCCGTAGGCCTTGCGGGTGATGACCGAGATACGCGGCACTGTCGCTTCACAGAAGGCATAGAGCAACTTGGCGCCGTGACGGATGATGCCGCCGTACTCTTGCTCGACGCCGGGCATGAAGCCGGGCACGTCGACGAAGGTGACGATCGGCACGTTGAAGGCGTCACACGTGCGCACGAATCGAGCGGCCTTCTCACTCGAGGCGATGTCGAGAACGCCAGCGAGAATTTGGGGCTGATTCGAGACGATGCCGATGGTGTAGCCGTCGAGGCGGGCGAAGCCGCACGTCACCTGTTGGGCGTACGTGGCGTGCACCTCCATGTAGTCCCCACCGTCGACGACCGAGGCGATGACCTTCTTCATGTCGTAGGGCTGATTGGGCGACGCGGGCAGCAGATCGCGCAGATCATCACAGAATCGGTCGGGGTCGTCGCCGGTCATGATGCGCGGCGGCTCCTCCATGTTGTTCGACGGCAGAAACGACAACAGATAACGAACTTCGTCGAGCACGCTCTTCTCGTCGGGCAACACGAAACTCGCCACTCCCGACTTCGTGGCGTGGGTCTGCGCGCCACCGAGTTCTTCGAGCGTGACGTCTTCACCAGTGACCGATTTGACGACGTCGGGCCCGGTGATGAACATGTGGCTCGAGTCCTTCACCATGAAGATGAAGTCCGTCAACGCCGGCGAGTAGACCGCGCCTCCGGCGCACGGTCCAAGGATGACCGAGATCTGGGGCACGACGCCCGACGCGCGCGCGTTACGGCGAAAGATCCCCCCGTAGGCGTTCAGTCCGGCGACTCCCTCTTGAATGCGCGCGCCGGCGCCGTCGTTCAGTCCAATGATGGGTAGTCCCATTGTCGTGGCGAGGTCCATGATTTTTTGGATCTTCTCGCCGTGCGTCTCACCCAACGCACCGCCAAAGACAGTGAAGTCCTGGGAATAGACGCAGACTTTTCTTCCGTCAATCTTGCCGTAGCCGGTGATCACGCCATCAGAGTACGGACGCGACTCTTCGAGTCCCATGCCCGCGGCGACGTGACGATTCAGCATGTCGAGTTCTTGGAACGAGTCTTCATCCAGCAGGTACTCGAGTCGTTCTCGAGCGGTCATTCGTCCCTTGGCGCGATGGCGCTCAATCGCTTTCTCTCCACCCGCGACGCGAGCTTCGGCCTTGAGAGCTTCTAACTCCTTGAGACGATCCGCCATTGAATGCTCCATGAGAAGCCACCCTAGCCAGAGCGATGGGCTATGTCGATAAAGCGTCGACACGCCGATGATCGATTAGGCGCAACATCGTCTACGCGTAGGCGTTACCACAAGGTAGGAATTTTGCGTTACCCGTTAGTAAAAATATTCGAACGCACGAGTAATGCTGTCGGAGATGACGCTTTACTCGTTTTCTTGGACGAGTTCGATCAGCGTGCCAAAGGACGCCTTGGGATGAATGAACGCGACGGTCGTTCCCCGTGATCCCGGCCGCGGTGTCTGATCGATTACTTGGCACCCCGCCGCTTTCACGATGTCGAGCGCGCGTGCACAATCTTCGACGCGATACGCCACGTGGTGAAGACCTTCGCCTCGCTTCTCCAAGTACTTCGCCACGGGTGAATCGCCGCGCGTAGGCGCGAGGAGTTGCACGTAGGAGTCGGCGACGCGTAGCAACGCCTCTTCAACCCCGTCGGATTCGACAATCTCTCGATGCTCGACTGTCGCGCCAAAGACCTCCGCGTACCACGCAATCGCGGCCTCTAAGTCACGCACGGCGATTGCGACGTGATCGATCTCGCTGAGCAATGAATCCATCGCTACTCCTTGTCGTGACGTCGAAAGATGCTGAGACGTTGTTCGCCCACGCGAGCTCGAAGCTCGGGGTCGCTCACGCCCAGTCCCTCACGCTCTGCGGCACACAGCACGCCGATCTTGCCCTCGTGTCGGTTGTGCTGCACTTCGTAGGCGGCTTCGCCGGTCTCTTCCAAGGTGAAGACCGCCGACAGTGGCGGCACGACCTTGGCGTCGATGATCGTTTGATTCGCCGCCCACGCTTCGCGGTAGTTCGAGAAGTGCGATCCCTTGATGGTCTTTAACTTCATCCACAAATGGCGATTGTCGTACTCGACCATGTAGCCACTCGTCGCGGCGCAGGTCACGATCGTCCCTCCGCGTTTCGCGACGAAGACGCTCGCGCCCATCGTCGATCGTCCGGGGTGTTCAAAGACGATGTCGGGATCGTCCCCGACGAGTGAGCGAATGTCCTTGCCGAGTCGGCGCCATTCACTCTCGTCTTGGGTATGCTCGTCTTTCCAGAATTGGTAGTTCTTCTCTTCACGGTTCAACACGTGCGCACAGCCCAACTCGCGAAGCGTCGCCGCCTTCTCTTCGCTGGACACAACGCCCACGGGCACGCCCCCGGAGTTCAAAACGTGTTGGACGGCGAAGGAGCCAATTCCGCCCGACGCTCCCCAGATAAGGACCCGGTCACCTTGGGTGACGGGCGCGCCGTTTCGCGACACCAACATTCGATAAGCCGTTGAATTACAGAGGGCGTTCACCGCGGCCTCTTCCCAAGTCAGGTGCGCGGGCTTGTGCATGAGTTGGTTGGCCTTCACGACCGCGATGTCGGCGAGACCTCCGAAATTAGTTTCGAATCCCCAGATCCGTTGATTGCTCGCGCGCATCGAATCGTCGTGAGCGCTCGGATCCTGGTCATCGACGTAGTTACAGTGCACGGTGACTTCATCACCGATATTCCAATTTCGCACCGCCGAACCGGCACGCACGATAATCCCCGACGCGTCCGATCCCACGACGTGATAATCGAGCGCGTGACGTTGGCCCCAGATTGATTCCTTCGCCAAACGATCGAGGAAGCCGAACGTCGGTAACGGCTCGAAGATGCTCGTCCACACCGTATTGAAGTTGATCGACGACGCCATGACCACGACGTACACCTCGTCGGGCGCAAGTTCTGGCACCGGCACTTCTTGCACGTGCAGGCTACGGCGCGGGTCCTTGTCCTTGCTCGCCATACCGTCGAACATGTGTTGCTCGTCACGTCGAACAACGACGGCACGCGTGAACTCGGCCATCGGCGTGTCGGCCAAGGTCTCGGGCGACGCCCCGGAGCGCACGGCGTCAAGAATCTCACTCATCTGCGCGAGACTAGTGGCAGCGACCATGACACCGCGTCCATTTCTTACTTACGTGGCGCCGACGGTGTCTTCGAACGAAGCGTCTATCGTTGCAAGTGGTTCCCGTAGGGAGCGAAGCAAGGGAGTGGTCATGTCGCGTAGTGTCATCGTCGCTGGAAGTCGTACTGCAATTGGCAAGCTCTCGGGGGCTTTCGCCACCCTGAGCGCTCAAGACCTTGGCGGCGCGGCCATCAAGGGCGTGCTTGATGCGACCGGCGTCGACCCCGCCAGCATCGACGCGGTACTCATGGGCCAGGTCATCCAGGCCGGCCAAGGTCAGATCACCGCACGTCAGGCCGCTGCCAAGGCGGGCATCCCCATGAGCGTGCACGCCACCACCATTAATAAGGTCTGTCTCTCGGGACTTCAGACCATCTATCTGGCTGACCTGATGATTCGCGCCGGCGAGGCCGACGTCATCATCGCCGGAGGAATGGAGTCGATGACCAGCGCGCCCTACTTGTTGCCGGGCGCGCGGGCCGGGTACCGCATTGGCGACCAGACGGTCGTCGACTCGATGATGTTCGATGGACTCACCTGCGCCTTCGATCAGTGCGCGATGGGTCTTGCGACCGAGCGTTACAACCAAGGTCGTATTACTCGTGCGCGCCAAGACGAGTTCTCCGCTCGCAGTCACCAACTCGCCGCGGCAGCGACGGCGTCGGGCAAGTTTGCCGAAGAGATCGTCGCCGTCGCCGTTCCTCAGCGCAAGGGCGACCCCATCGTGGTCTCGCTCGACGAAGGCATTAGAGGCGAGACGACGGCTGCGTCACTCGGCCAACTGCGCGCCGCCTTCGAAAAGGACGGCACGATTACTGCCGGCAACGCGTC
>DAIQOO010000099.1:0-1189 GCA_036787845.1 Acidimicrobiales bacterium | reverse complement strand
TCAGCCGACGACCTCGGCGTGAACGAAGAGAAGATCAACGTCAATGGGGGCGCCATCGCCCTCGGGCACCCCGTCGGCATGTCGGGCACTCGTCTGGCGCTCAGTGCACTGTTGGAACTCCGCCGCCGTGGTGGTGGTGTCGCCGCCGTCGCACTTTGTGGTGGTGGCGGACAGGGCGACGCGGCGATTCTTCGCTCGCTTTAATCGGGCACGTAGTGCGCCACGAGTTCGTAGCGCGCTAGTCCGATCTGTCGATCCTCGGGTATCGCCAACACGTACGCCCCCGCCAGGGGAAATCCATCGCGCAGCGACAAAGGAAGATTCTCAACAAGAGACCACAACAACTCGAGCACGGTGGGGTTGTGTCCCACGACGAGTAGTGACGTCGTCACGGGGTCAATGGCCGCGAGATCGATAAGGAGATCCTCGGCCGAGACCTCTCGCTGGCCGTTGTAGATCAGATCACTGAACGACCGATCGCCGGCGAACGGTGTGTCGTCGAACGCCCGACGAAAGGTCTCTCTCGTGCGGGCCGCGGCACTCACCAACGCCGTCGTTGGTCCAAAGCGACCGAGCTTCGTCTCGTCATTGGCCCAGCGGTGAAGTTGTTCGCACTGGCGACGGCCACGATCGCTTAGTTTGCGATCAAAGTCACGCTGGTCCGAGGCGGCCTTTTCGGCCTTGGCGTGGCGAACGATCGTGAGATAGCGCACAGGGACAGTCTGGCGCATCGCCGCCATGGCCACCGTCGCTGAATTACTGTGACGCGCTTGGTCTACTCGCTAAGAACACGGCGACCGTCGAAGGCGCGACCCAACGTAAGGTCGTCAGCGAACTCCAAGTCACCTCCGACCGGTAAGCCACTTGCGGGCTGTGAGACGACGAGTCCAGGTACTTGCAGCAGTCGACTTAGGTACATCGCGGTGTGATCACCCTCGACGTTGGAGTTGAAGCACAAGATGACTTCTTTCACCGGACCGTGGAGGCGCTGGAGCAACTCTTGAATCTTCAATCGATCGGGCGTCACGCCCTCGAGTGGATTCAGTACCCCGTGCAACACGTGGTACGTCCCATGAAACGCACCGGAACGCTCAACCGCCGCCACGTCGGGCGGGCTCTCCACCACGCAAATCGTCGTCTGGTCGCGGCGAGCGTCGGCGCAGATGGGACAGAGTCCCCCCGAGTCGGC
>DAIQOO010000234.1:0-1737 GCA_036787845.1 Acidimicrobiales bacterium | reverse complement strand
ACGACGTCGACGGCACCCGACTGGGCGTGTGGGGCGTGAGCCTCGGCGGCTTTTACGCCGCGCGCATGGCGAGTTCTGATCTGCCAATAAAGGGAACGATCGCTCTGTCCGGCCCTTACAACTTCGGCGCGTCGTGGAAGAACCTCAATCCCTTGACTCGCCACGCCTTCCAAGTGCGCTCGTACTCTGCAACACCTGAAGAAGCTGAGAAGCGAGCGTGGGACATGACGCTCGAGGGCCACGCCGAGAAGATCACCACGCCACTGCTGGTCATCGTGGGAAAGCGTGATCGACTGGTTCCGTGGCAAGACGGTGAGCGACTGACGAGCGAAGTGAGCGGCGAGAGCAAACTGCTGTTGCTCGAAGAGGGCAACCACGGCGGTGCCAATGTGGTCTACCGTCATCGTCCCCAAAGCGCGGACTGGATGGCCGAACGTCTTCAGGTCTCGAGCGTCGCGTGAGCAGCGTCACGTCTTCACTTCGCGAGCCCCGTCGTGGCTAGGGTCACGATGCCCCAACTCGGCGAGACCGTCGCCGACGGCACGGTCACCAAGTGGTTCAAGCAGGTCGGCGACAACGTCAAGCGTGGAGAGACGCTCTTTGAAGTGTCCACCGACAAAGTGGACACCGAAATCCCCTCACCGGCTGATGGCGTGCTCACAAAAATACTCGTCAAAGAGGGTGAGACCGTAGACGTCGGCACGTTGCTCGCGGTAATTGGCGATGACGACATTGAAGAGCCCGCGAAGAGTAACGCCGTTAGCAAGGCGACGTCAGTGTCACGGCCGCTCGCTGCGCCCCTAGCGAAAGTGGAACGTGAGTCCACCGACCACGTGTCGCCGGTCGTGCGACGCCTCTTGGCAGAGCACAGTCTTGACGCCAACGACGTTCCCGGCTCGGGCCCGAATGGCCGCGTCACCCGAGACGACGTGCTGGCCTTCGTAGAGAGCAGAACTGCGTCGGCAACGGACGGCCCGGTCTCCTCTAGTAGTGCCGGGTCGCCAGTAGTGCGACGCCTGCTCCGTGATCACGACATCAAGGCGTCATCAGTCCAGGGAAGCGGTCCACAAGGTCGAATACTGCGCCGTGACGTCGAGGCACTCATTAACAGCGGCAGCGCTGACGCGCTTAACGCTCGTAACGAGGTCATACCCTTCACAAAGATTCGCCGCCTCACCGCCGAGCGCATGACGCATTCCAAGGCAACGTCGGCGCACACCTTGATGGTCAAGGAAGTGGACTACGAACACGTCGAGGTGTTGCGTCGCGCGCACGGCGCCGCGTTCAAAGAACAAGAGGGGTTCTCGCTCACGTACTTGACGTTCAACGCACTCGCCGCACTTGCGGCGTTGCGCGATTTTCCACATCTCAACGCCTCGGTCGGCAACGACGAGCTCATTGTGCACCACGACGTCAATCTCGGCATCGCCGTTGACCTCGACGGCAGCGGACTTGTCGTGCCGGTCGTACACAACGCGGACGGCTACAACCTTCGCTCCCTCGCAAAGAAAATCCGCGAGCTCGCCCTTGGTGCTCGCACCAAGAAGCTCACTGTCGATGACTTCGCCAACGGTACGTTCACGATCACGAACCCGGGGCCGTACGGCACCTTGATGACTGGCGCGATTATCAATCAACCCCAAGTAGCGATTCTCGCTACTGACGGCGTCGTGCGAAAGCCAGTCGCGCTGATAGATGACGCGGGCGAGGAATCCATTGCCATCCACTCCGTTGGAA
>DAIQOO010000098.1:4370-6368 GCA_036787845.1 Acidimicrobiales bacterium | reverse complement strand
GGTCGAACCATCATTGACAACGCCGCGCGTGAACCCGAAGTGGAAGACCTCGGGCGTCAACTCATGGCGATGGGTGCCAACATCGGGGGCCTCGGCACCTCGCTGCTCACCATCGACGGCGTCGAGGAGCTCAGTCCCGCGCGTCACGAGGTAGTGACCGACCGCGTCGTGAGCGCGACGTATCTAGCCTCTGGCCTTATCACGGGCGGCAGCGTGCGCGTGGTGGACGCTCGTCCCGAGCACATGGTGATGTTGCTGAGAAAACTCCAAGCAATGGGCGCTGAAGTCGACCAAAGCGGCACCGGCGTCGCGGTCAGCGCCCCCGTGCGATTGCACAACGTCGACGTCGCAACCCTGCCGTACCCCGGCGTGGCGACGGACTACAAACCCTTGCTCACGACGATGCTCTGTGTCGCTAACGGCGTGTCGGTCGTTACGGAGAACCTGTTCGTCGGGCGTTTTCGCTACGTCGATGAGTTGGTGCGACTGGGCGCGAACATCACGACCGAAGGTCATCACGCGATGATTCGGGGCGTGGAGCGCCTCATTGGTACGACGGTGCGAGCGAGCGACATACGAGCCGCCGCTGCGCTCACGCTCGCGGGTCTGGTCGCTGAAGGAGAGACGACGGTGACGGGACTTGAGCACTTGGACCGAGGTTACGACGACTTCGTCGGTCGCCTCAGTTCACTTGGTGCCATCATCGAACGGTTCGCGTGATTTCGCGCGAGCCGGCCGTGCTACTTGAAGAGGCTCGACGCGGATCTCGCACGGCCCTCGCGCGACTGTTGACCTACGTCGAATCGGGCGGACCTCAACTGCGCGAAACCGTCACGCTCGCGTACGCCACGCCTGCGCCCTACGTGGTCGGCATAACCGGACCGCCAGGAGCTGGCAAGTCCACGTTGACCGATCTCTTGATTACCGTGGCGCTCGAGCGAGGGCACGTCGGCGACGTCGAGACCTTCGATCAGGTGGGCGTGCTTTGTGTTGATCCCAGTTCGCCCTTCACCGGCGGTGCCATCTTGGGTGATCGCATCCGAATGCAAGACCACGCCACCAATGACCACGTGTTCATTCGATCCATGGCGACGCGCGGGCACCTCGGGGGACTTTCGCTTGCCGTGCCCGACGCGTTGCGCGTTCTCGGCGCCGCGAACTTTCCCTTCGCGTTCGTCGAAACGGTGGGCGTGGGCCAGATGGAAGTGGAGATCGCTTCCGCCGCGGACACCACGCTCGTCGTGGTGAACCCGGGCTGGGGCGACGCAATGCAGGCGAACAAAGCCGGACTATTGGAGGTGGCGGACATTTTCGTCATAAATAAAGCGGATCGACCTGGCGTGCGCGAGACGCGCCGAGACTTAGAACAGATGCTCGATCTCGGAAGGGCACACGGTTGGCGACCACTCATCGTTGAAACGTGCGCGACGAACAGTGAAGGCGCGGTGTCGCTCTTTGAGGCGATTGACGCGCACAGAACGTATCTCGACAAAGAACTCCTCGATGAGGCTCGGCGCACGCGCACGCGCGTCGAGCTCGACAAAGTGGTCAATGCGCTACTTCGTTCACGCGTCGCCGAACTCGCTAGGGGTAACGCTTACGAAGATCAAGTAGACGCGATTCTAAAAGGAACGACTGATCCTTACCACGCCGCCGAGACATTACTCTCAGAGTCATGATTGCTACTTCAGTTGCCTACGCCATCGTCTTCGTCGTCCACATTCTTGCGGCCGTCGCGATTCTCATTGTCTTCGTCACGATGCGCTTCGCCGCGCTGTCGGTAGCGCGCGGCGCTGACGCCGCGACGCAGGCACTTCGCTTTCCTCAACGGCGCAACTGGGCCGCGCGGCTGTTGCACGTGATACCCATTACTGGACTCATCATGTCGCTCAGCGGTAATAGTTCCGTTGCGCTCTCTAAACCTTGGATCGGCGTCGGAATTGTTTGTTACGTGCTCGCCGCGGGACATATGGAGGCGCGAGTGCTGCCTTTAGAACG
>DAIQOO010000098.1:0-4270 GCA_036787845.1 Acidimicrobiales bacterium | reverse complement strand
CGGATGAAACCTCATTGAACAGAGATGAATCGAGGATGACATGAAATTCAGCGGCGTCATGATTGGCACTGAAGATTCGAAGGCTCTTGGCGAGTTCTATTCCAAGATTCTGGGTGAGCCCGGTTTTCAAGAGGGTCCGTGGTACGGGTGGAATACCGGTGCGCAACTAATGATCGGCAACCACAGCGATGTACACGGCAAGAACAGCAATCCCCAACGCGTCATGATCTCAATTGAGGTCGATGATGTTAAGGCGTCGTTCGACCAGATCGCGAAGTTCGGTGCCAAAGTAGTGGCAGAACCGTACAAACCTGAAGCAGACGGTGATTTCTGGCTCGCCACGCTCGAAGACATTGACGGGAACTATATCCAGCTGGCAACGCCCTGGGAGTAGCGCTTTTGGGCGTGATGTCCTAGTTGATGTTGGTAGCGAATCGTTGATTCATTAGAGAAACGACGCGTGACCGACCATGCCCGCAGCGACTGTGGCGTTCGTGACCTCGTCGATGAGGACGAAACTTCCGGTCACTCGATCCTCGCGATAGTCATCGACAACCAACGCGTCTGACGTCACCAGCGTGGCTAGTCCTATCTCATTGGTGGCAAGAGACGTCGCGTCAATAATCGCGAGTGATCCGATGTCGATGAGACCCTTGATGGCCTGCACCCGCACCGGCGTTGACTTGGTCGTGTGCTTCAAGCGAAGCCGTTGACCCGTGACGCTAAAGGGCTTGTCACCGAACCAACAGATGGTGGCTTCGAACTCCTTGGTCACCGTGGGCAGGGGAGCGGTCGCGATGACGTCACCACGTCCGGCGTCGGTTTCATCAGCGAGGTCGAGGTCGGCCGCGAGACCAACGGTCGCTTCGAGGCGCGCGTCGCCCCCGAAGTTGATGCCGGTAATCGTGGTTTCGACGTTGGCGGGTAAGAGTGTGACTCGATCGCCGACTTTGAAAGCTTCGCCCGATACCATCCCCGCGTAGGTACGTCCGCCGCCGGGTTGGCGAAGAACCCATTGGATCGGTAGGCGGGCGCCTTGGGCGACCCCCCACGAACCAGCCTCGGAAGCTTCGAGCGCTTCGAGCAGTGACGGACCGTCGTACCACGGGGTGTTGGTGGAGTTTCCGACCACGTTGTCTCCGAGCAATGCCGAGACCGGAATGGCGATCGTTGACGTGAATCCCAACTCATCAGAGATCGTCTTAATCTGTTCAACGACACGCGCGAAGGCGAGCTCGGACCA
Organism: Acidimicrobiales bacterium; assembly: GCA_036787845.1. GTDB lineage: Bacteria > Actinomycetota > Acidimicrobiia > Acidimicrobiales > RAAP-2 > RAAP-2. Next base: position 3,027 of record DAIQOO010000098.1, on the reverse strand, counting down.
ATCGACCGTGTCCATCTTGTTCACCGCGACGATGATCGAGCGAACGCCGAGCAACGCCGCGATACACAGGTGGCGACGAGTCTGTTCCTTCAAACCTGAGGCGACGTCGAGTGCGACCAGGGCGAGGTCAGCCGTTGAAGCACCGGTGGCCATATTTCTCGTGTACTGCACGTGGCCGGGGCAGTCCGCGATGATGAACTTGCGCGTGGGCGTCGTCGCGTACCGGTACGCGACGTCGATTGTGATGCCCTGCTCGCGCTCGGCGCGAAGTCCATCGGTGACAAAGCTGAGGTCGAGGTCACCAATACCGCGCTTCTCCGACGCGGCCGCGACGGCATCGAGCTGATCGTCGAAGAGTTGACGAGTATCGACGAGTAGGCGCCCGATCAGCGTCGACTTCCCGTCGTCGACGGATCCAATCGTCGCGAGGCGCAGTAAATCCTTCTTCACGAGTTCCATTTAGAAGTAACCCTCGCGTTTGCGATCTTCCATCGCCGTTTCGGAGAACTTGTCGTCGCCACGTGTCGCGCCGCGTTCGGACACGTTGGCGATAGCAACCTCATTAACGATCGCTTCTATCGTGTCGGCGCTTGAGAGGACCGCGCCCGTGCAGTTGGCGTCACCGACAGTGCGAAAGCGCACCATCTGGCGAATCACCTCTTCGTTCGCTTGTGGTTCGACAAACTCGCCAACCGCGAGCCACATGCCGTCGCGCAGCACGACGTCACGCTCGTGGGCGTAGTAGATCGAGGGGAGATCCATCTTCTCTCGGGCGATGTACTGCCACACGTCGAGTTCCGTCCAGTCCGACAGTGGGAACGCTCGCACGTGTTCGCCGGGATTGACCTTGCCCTGGTAGAGCTGCCACAGTTCCGGTCGTTGTTGGCGTGGGTCCCACTGGCCAAAGGCGTCGCGAAAACTCAAAATCCGCTCTTTCGCTCGCGCCTTGTCTTCGTCACGTCGAGCGCCGCCAAAGGCGGCGTCAAAGGAGTTGTCCGTGATGGCGTCGAGCAGGGTCACGGTCTGTAGGCGATTGCGTGAACCAAGCGGACCAGGATCGACGACTCTGCCCTGATCAATGGAGTCTTGAACTTTTGCGACGATGAGTCTCGCGCCGGCGGCTACGACGGCACGATCGCGGAATTCGAGCACTTCTGTGAAGTTTTGACCCGTGTCGATGTGCAGGACAGGAAAGGGGAGTTGTTGGGGTGCAAAGGCCTTGGCGGCCAAGCGCAAGAGCACAGCTGAATCCTTGCCCCCTGAGAACAAGAGCACGGGCCGCTCACACTCAGCGACGACTTCTCGAAGGATAAAGAGGGCGTGGGACTCAAGAATGTCCAAGTGGTCGGTAGCGTGGGGGGTCGGCAAGGTCGTGGTCATGATTTTGGAGGCTTCATTGTATTCTAGTAATGCACTAGAGAAATTAGGCTCGGCTAAGAATGTCAGTAATTACACCAACTTCCGCGCTACTTGACGAACTCGAAGTCGTTAACGAGCGGTTTGAACGCGCGACGCCACTTGAGATCTTACGTTGGACCTTTGAGCGCTTCAACGACGACGTGGCGATGGCCTGTTCCTTTGAAGACGTCGCGCTCTTACACATGGTGCACGAGCTTCGTCCCCTAACTGAGATCATCTTTCTTGACACTGGCGGACACTTTCCTGAGACTCTCGAATTCGCAGGTCGACTCGAGAACGAGTGGTCACTCAATATGACACGAACGATTCCTGGTCCCGACGCGCGGGCGTGGCCTTGTGGCAGCGCGAAGTGTTGCGAGCTTCGAAAGGTGGAACCGTTGGGTCGTGCCGTGGCGTCAAGGGCGGCCTGGATTACGTCCGTGAAGCGCGTCGATGCTCCTACCAGGGCAGCCATGAAAACCCTGATGTGGGATGAGAAATTCAGTCTCGTGAAGGTGAATCCCCTCGCTACCTGGAGCGACGACGACGTGGCGTACTACCTTACGCAGCACGACCTTCCAGAGCATCCACTGTGGGCCAAGGGCTACGCGTCGATCGGCTGCGCGGCGATGACGCTCAAGCCCCAAGTCGGTGGGGATCGAAGGTCCGGACGTTGGGTAGGACTCGACAAGGATGAGTGCGGGCTACACGAAGCCTAACTATCCACCAAAAAACAGATATCACCTGTAAATTTGTCGCAATGTCATCGCGACGCCTCCTGGAGCAAGACGAATGCTCCTAATAGTTCTCGCACTTTTTTGGGTGGCGTTACTAGTTCCGATCGTGGTTCGCCGGCTGCGCGACGGTGGCACCGAGAAGTCGATTCAGTCGTTTCACGCCGAGCACGAGGTTCTTAGTCGCCAGGACTACGCGGTGGTTCCCGCGCATCGCCTCAACCAACCTGATCAGCTCGCCCTTAACGACGAAATGGTCGAGCGTCGACCCCGTTTGACGGTTGTGCACGCCGACGACACCTTTGGATCACTCGAGTCAAGGTCGTCGTGGGATGAGTGGAGCGAAGACTACGAGTACGACGCGCGCTCGTCGAATGGGCCAAGGACCAACCGTTACGCCCAGGCCTACTCGTCTCGTCCCCGTGAGCCACTGTCGACACCGAGGTACGAAGCATCAATCCGTAGTCGCAACATGAAGGCGCAGCGTCGGATGTTCTTCACGCGACTTCTCCTCAGCGCTCTCGTGATTTCGATGATCGCGTTCGTCTCTGGTTACGGCCTGCTCGTCGACGTCGCGGCGTTGGCGTGGCTCGGCGTCGTCGCGTACATCGCACTCGCCCTTTACGCTGTCAGCCAGGGTTACCTCAACGATTCGTCGCTGCCATTGCGTCTACCTCGACGCCGTGAGATGGCGACGATTGCACCTCTCTACAGTGAGTACGACGATCACTACGCTCCCCAGTATGAGGAGGAGTTTTCGTCGGAGTTTTACCAGCCGGAGACGGAAGATCAGTGGCGCCGTGAGTCTCAGCGCCGTAGTGCCCTGGGCTAAAGTAGTTACCTCTTCGGGGGTGTAGCTCAATTGGTAGAGCGCTACGTTCGCAATGTAGAGGCA
>DAIQOO010000233.1:0-1760 GCA_036787845.1 Acidimicrobiales bacterium | reverse complement strand
TCGCGGGTAGTGCCGACGTGTAGCCGGCCGACTTTTCGATGGCGGTGGGACCGATTAGGAGTTGCGCGATGACCGTGGCGAGCGATGGTGGCGAGGGGACGATGCGGCTCGACGGGGACAAGTGATTCGTAGCGTCAACGATGTACACCGGTTGAGTGATGAAGCGAACCTTCGCACCGCCGGTTTTGGGAATGGTCTTATCGAGGAGTCCAAAGCCCACCTGGGACTTCGCGATGTGTTGCGGCGCGGCGTTGGGTGAGATGAGCGTGCAACTCGAAAGCAGTAACGCGCCCACGCCCATTACCAGCACCACACTGAGCCGCCTCATGCTGGTACTTCCTCGATGAGGGGCAAGAGAATCCGAAAGCGCGCGCCGCCCTCGGGACTTTCGAGCACTTGGATTGATCCGCCAAAGGCTCGCACGTGGTCACGCACGAGCGCGAGACCAAGGCCCGTGCCGCGAGCGATGCCACGGTCGTGCGCGGCCCGACCTCGAAAGAATCGCTCGAAGATCGCCTCGCGCTCCTCAATCGGCACGCCCCGCCCCGCGTCGTCAACGTCAATCGCGAGTTGGCCGATTGAGTAGTCCACGCGCACCGCGCTGGCGCCCCCCGCGTAGTGATGCGCGTTATCGATCAAGTTGGTGATCACGCGTTCGAAGCGTCGACGGTCGACCGAGACGAGTGGCTCGTCGACGCCGGGCGCCACTTCGACTGGCGGCTCGGCGAAGCCGTGGCGCGCTGCTGCGGAGCGCACCGATTGACGCACGAGTTCGATGGCCGCGACCGTTTCCATGACGAGCGGCGACGCGCCAGCGTCACTTCGAGCCATTTCGAGCAGGTCCTCCACGAGCGACTGGAAGATGGAAAGGTCGGCAACCAGTAGATCAAGACTTTCTTGGCCGGCGGCTGAGAGTTCGGTGCGGTGTTGTTGGAGGATTGACGCTGTCGTGGCAAGCGTGGTCAACGGTGAACGCAGTTCGTGGCTGACGTCGCTGGCAAAGCGCGCGTCACGTTCGAGTCGGTCGACGAGTTGGCTGACCATTTCATTAAAGGAGTCGGTGAGTTGTTGCACTTCACGGTCGGCACGCGTCACTTGGAGCCGCGTCGAAAGATTGCCTTCGGCGATGGCGGCTGCGGCACGTGACACTCGCTCTAAGGGGCGCACCGTGCGTCTCGATACCCAGAGTCCTCCACTGATGCCAATGAGAAAGGTGATGAGCGCTCCCGCGATCAGAACTTCTAACAAGATGCTCAGGGTGTGTTCGAGAGAACCGAGTTGAAAGACCTCAAAGAACTGGGTCTCCACGGCAGGGATCGGTACGCCAACGACAAAGAAGCTTTGGCCGTTGACGTTGATAATTTGCGCCGTCGCGTTGCCCTTTAGAACCTTGGCGATCACGGCCAAGGACACGTCTTTGGTCGCCGCGCCGGTACTCTTCGAGAGCCACTGACCGTGGGTCTGAATAAGAACATTCGACCCGGTGGAACTCTCAATTGAGTTGAGAACGTTCCCCAACTGCAGCGGCGAAGAGTAGAGGGTGCTGCGCACGAGCGCCGCGTTGACGTAACTCTGTTGTAGGTCAGTCTGTTGTTGGTCGTTGAGCAACACGTGGTGCACGCCAGTGTAGGTGAGTGAGGTGAACAGGCCACTAAGGATTAAGGCACCGAGTCCAAAGGTGAGGAGTAGACGAAGTCGAAGACTCCGTTGGCGCATTAGAGAACCAACTTGTAGCCAGTTCCTCGAACAGTTACGAGGTA
>DAIQOO010000232.1:0-1760 GCA_036787845.1 Acidimicrobiales bacterium | reverse complement strand
TCGCGGGTAGTGCCGACGTGTAGCCGGCCGACTTTTCGATGGCGGTGGGACCGATAAGCAACTGCGCGATGACCGTGGCGAGCGATGGCGGCGAAGGGACGATGCGGCTCGACGGGGACAAGTGATTCGTAGCGTCAACGATGTAGACCGGTTGAGTGATGAAGCGAACCTTCGCGCCGCCGGTCTTGGGAATGGTCTTATCGAGGAGTCCAAAGCCCACCTGGGACCTCGTGAGGTGTTGCGGCGCGGCGTTGGGTGAAATAAGCGTGCAACTCGACAGCAGTAACGCGCCCACACCAAGTACCAGCACCACGTAGAGCCGCCTCATCCCGGTACTTCCTCGATGAAGGGCAAGAGAATCCGAAAGCGAGCCCCTCCTTCGGGACTGTCGAGCACTTGGATAGTTCCCCCGAAGGCTCGCACGTGGTCACGCACGAGCGAGAGACCGAGGCCGGTTCCGCGAGCCAAGCCGCGATCGTGCGCTGCTCTACCTCGAAAGAATCGCTCGAAGATCGCCTCGCGCTCTTCTATCGGCACGCCCGGCCCCGCGTCGTCAACGTCAATCGCGAGTTGACCGAGTTGGTAGTCCATTCGCACCGCGCTAGCGCCCCCCGAGTAGTGGTGCGCGTTATCGATCAGGTTGGTGATTACGCGTTCGAAGCGTCGACGGTCGACCGACACGAGGGGCTCGTCGACGCCTGGCGCCACCTCCACAGGTGGCTCGCTGAAGCCATGGCGCGCTGCCGCTGAGCGCACCGACTGACGCACCAGTTCGATGGCGGCGACCGTTTCCATGACGTGCGGCGTCGCGCCAGCGTCACTGCGCGCCATTTCAAGCAAGTCCTCCACGAGCGACTGGAAGATTGAAAGGTCGGCGACGAGTAGATCAAGACTTTCCTGGCCGGCGGCGGAAAGTTCGGTGCGGTGCTGTTGTAGGACCGACGCTGTCGTGGCGAGCGTCGTCAACGGTGAGCGCAGTTCGTGGCTGACGTCACTGGCAAAGCGCGCGTCACGTTCGAGTCGGTCAACGAGCTGACTGACCATTTCATTAAAAGAGTCGGTTAGTTGTTGAACCTCACGGTCGGCACGCGTCACCTGGAGCCGCGTCGAGAGATTCCCCTCGGCGATGGCGGCCGCGGCGAGGGATACACGCTCCAGGGGGCGAACAGTACGTCGCGATACCCAAAGACCTCCGCCAATGCCAATGAGGAAGGTAATGAGCGCTCCCGCGATCAGAACTACTAACAAGATGCTCAGGGTGTGTTCGAGCGAGCCGAGTTGAAAGACCTCAAAGAACTGGGTCTCGACGGCGGGGATCGGTAGTCCCACGACAAAGAAGGTTTGGCCGTTGACGTTAATAATCTGCGCCGTCGCGTTGCCCTTAAGTACCTTCGCGATCACCGCCGGAGACACGTCCTTGGTCGCCGCCCCGGTGCTCTTAGAGAGCCACTGGTGGTGGGTTTGGATGAGAACGTTCGATCCGGTCGAGCTCTCAATTGAGTTGAGAACGTTGCCCAACTGCAAGGGCGAGGAGTAGAGGGTACTGCGCACGAGCGCCGCGTTGACGTAACTCTGTTTTAGGTCGGTCTGTTGTTGGTCGTTGACCAACACGTGGTGCACGCCAGCGTAGGTGAGCGAGGTGAACAGGCCACTAAGGAGTAAGGCACCGAGTCCAAAAGTGAGGAGTAGACGAAGTCGAAGACTTCGTTGGCGCATTAGAGAACCAACTTGTAGCCAGTTCCTCGAACAGTTACGAGGTA
>DAIQOO010000097.1:0-6407 GCA_036787845.1 Acidimicrobiales bacterium | reverse complement strand
ATCGTCGCGTTCACGTCGACGAATCGCTTCCAACTGCTGACTTCGGGTGGGAAGATCGCGCCTAGATAACCCATCAGCGCGACGATGTTGGGTTCATTTATCGTGCACGCCATCGCTATCTGAGGTCCGAGGGCCTCACCGACGACTTTGGCGTAGTTGGCCATCCACTTAACAATCTCTGGAGATTCGAATCCCCCGGCGTCGGCTACCCACAGCGGCAACGTGAAGTGGTGCAGCGTCACGACTGGCAGAATCGACCGCTCGTGACAACTCGCCAGCACTTGGGAGTAATGCTCGAGCGCCTCAGTGGAAATAACGCCTTGCTCTGGTTCAATGCGTGCCCATTCGACCGAGAGGCGAAACGAGTTCAGACCGAGCGACGCAATGAAGTCAAGGTCCTCCTCGTAGCGATTCCATGAGTCACAGGCGTAACCACACGGCTCGGCTGCAATGGAACCTTCTTTGTTCTCGAAACGCCACCAGTCAGTGTTGGTGCCGCCACCCTCGATTTGATAGGCCGAGGTAGAGGTACCCCAAAGGAACTCGTCGGGAAAGTTGACGTCGCGCATTGTCATAGGGACGAATGTATCGTCAATCGCGGTATCAGAGCGACCAAAGTCACGCCGTAATCTCAGTGCTCTATCGCCTCGACCACTTGACGAGAGGATCTGGCTCCCACATTTGCTGTTGTTCCCAGTCATCGGCGCGACTCATCAACGATTTCCACGCCGGTTGTTTCGCTTGACCGTACGTCATGAGGTCAACCTCTTCCCCACCTTCAAGGATCGACCGTTTGAAAGCGTCCCATGCATCGCGCTGCGCCTCATTCGCTTTCAAGAAATCACGGAATAAGAGCGTGTCACGAGCACCTCTTGAACCGTGTCTTCGAACGTGCACATTGCTTCGTCGAGCGCCAATCGCCGGTGCAAACACCAGCTTCATCTCAGGTCCAGAACGTGTGACTTCCACGTTGTTCCAACTCTCAGGTCGGCGACGATAATCAGCACTCTCGAAGCGATGGACTACGAAGTCTTCGTCGATCTCCCAAAGTCGGATTTGTACGTCAATGACGTCTTTGGCCATGAGACCAGCAACTGCGGTGGAACCCACATGTTCAATGACACCTTCGTCGGCGAGATCAAGATCTCGCAGTGAGCTCGCGATTACAAGAAAATCTGACGCCCACGTGTCGCGATGCGGAACCAACACAACGGGGCTGAGTTCATCCGCGAATGGCACAAGGCATACGATAAGCCCCGTTTCATTAATAAGTTCCCCGGAAAATTCTTTAGCTCAGCAAGAGCGTCGCTAGAGTACGCGATCCACGATCGCCTCTGATTGACGACGAAGGATGTCGAGCACGGTCTCATCCGGTGTTTGAGTTGAGGTATCAAGCCACAAACCAATCTTTGGGATCGACGAGAGTTGTTGATCAAGTTCTTCAATGGTGACGGCACCATCTCGGTAGGCGACCTTGCCGCTGAACTGTCGTCGTTGCGCTTCTCGCTGACGCACCGTCTCGACAGATGGTCGTAGCACCACGAGGTGTCGAGGTCTAGACGTAACTCGTTGCAACCACGCCTCCACATCTTCTCCATAGAGATTGTCTTGAACGACGGTGGCGAACCCTTCCGCGCAGTACTCGTCGGCGACGTGCGCCGAAAGCCGGTAGCGAAGATTGAGAAGTCGACGGGCCTCACTCTCGCGCTCGTCATCATGATGGACCCAGCCGCTAAGTGCCCAACGATAGAACTCGCCACCGCGAACGTGCACGCCCCGTTCGAACTGTCGAGCCAACAAGTCAGCGACCGTCGATTTGCCAGACGCCTGGACGCCCACGACGAGCCAGACGCCTGCACCCTCGTCATTCGTCTCGTTCGACGTCATCGCGCCGACGAAGCGAACCGGTCCGTCGCTTCTATAAGTCGAGTCATCATGTCGCCCCCTCCGCCGTGGCCCGCGGGCACAACCATCAACTCTGCGTTGGGCCACGCCCTCGCCAACTGCCACGCCGTGTCGAGTGGCGCGCCGAGATCGAGCTGTCCGTGGACGAGGACCGCTGGAATCGCCGCCAGACGATGCACGTCACGCAGAATCTGGCCTTCCTCGAGCCACGCGCCATGGTGGAAGTAGTGCGTGACGAGGCGCGCGAAGGCCATCCGAAAAGCCGGATCGGCGTAGCGAGGATTAGGCGACCAGCCGTCTTCCAGTGACACCACCGCGTCCTCCCACGCGCACCAGTCATGAGCGGCTTTCGTTCGCAATGCGACGTCGGGACTCTCGTTGAGCAAGGAATAGTACGCCGCGACAAGGTCACCGTCTCTCTCGTGCGCCGGCACGCCATGGCGAAAACTATCCCACTGTTCTGGTAAGAAACGTCCGACGTCGTGATACAGCCAGTGCACGTCACGTCGACGCGTCATCGTGATCGAACCCAATACCATTTCACTGACTCGCTCGGGGTACTGCTCGGCGTACGCGAGGCCCAGCGTCACGCCCCAGGAGAATCCCCACACCAGCCACTGGTCAGCCCCCACGTGCTCGCGAAGCATCTCGATATCGCTAATTAGATGACGCGTCGTATTCGTTGACAGATCGACAAACGGGTCACTCGCGTGCGGCGTACTTCGCCCAGAACCTCGCTGGTCAAAGAGAACTACGCAGTACTTCTGTGGGTCGAAGTCACGCCGGTGTCCCGGGGTACAGCCCGATCCTGGTCCGCCGTGAAGGACAACCGCCGGCTTTCCTTTCGGGTTGCCACACGTCTCCCAGTAGACGCGTTGTCCATCGCCAACGTCGAGGAAGCCGGTCTCAAAGGGTTCAATTTCTGGATAGCGCGTCATAGTGTGAGATCAAGTCCCTTCGGCTCACACCGAATCTAATGAATCCACGTTCCGCAATGTCGGTGATTGTAGGTAGTGGTCACAGCGTGGCGCTTCGACCAACCACTAACTGGTGACCTATCCAACTCACGAAAAGAGTTACGTCTCAGAGCTTCTGGACCACACCCGCGTCGAAATAGCACCATGGCTTTGGACCCTTCGCCGGCCCTTGTTGACTCCATAGCGTTTCAAAGCCCGCGTCTCGAATAAGGGACATTGGTTGGCGGGTTAGATGACAGCCGTCGGCGACGCGTTGCTGCAACGGGTCAAGAAGCCGCTGAAAGAGCGCGACCGACCGAGAAGGTGACAACCCGTGTTCTAGAAAGTGCAACTCGCCGCCAGGTTTCAGTACTCGCCAGAGCTCTCGAAGCGCGACGTCGGGATGGGGCACGGTACACAAAGTGAAGGTCATTAGCGCCATGTCACACGACGCGTCGCCGAGTTCAATCGCTTGGCCATCAAGGCCAACGTGTTGGACCTTGACAAACGCACTCTTCATCCGCTTGTGAGCGAGCTTCATCGCAAGTGCCGACGGCTCGACGGCATAGACGACACTGACGCCCGAAGGGTAGAAGGGCACGTTGAGACCAGAGCCAAAGCCAATCTCGACAACGGTACCGCTGAGTCCCTCACATACTTTTTGACGCCACGGGGTAATCGTTCGAGCCCCGCAAGCCAGTTCGACGATCCGTGGAACAACCTTGTCGGCGTAGAAGGCCACGTGTCGAACCTAACCGTTTCTTCCCCGCACTGAAAGTGCGGTGATTATGTCCATTCGCGACCGCCCGCCCACAAGAGCGAGTGGCATATATTGAGCCAATAGCAATCGACTCACGGCCACGCTCTAATAAGTCCTCGATTGGTCGCGTCATTGCGGTCGTCGTCGCAGGACTAAGCCTGTACATCGTCCTGCCTGCATTGGTACGCGTCATCTCCTCGTGGCCACGACTCTTGACGCTCGAGCCCTGGTGGTTACTCGTCGCCTTCGTTGCGGAGGGCGCCAGTTTCTTCTGCGCGATGGCGCTACTTCGATTGGTCCTTCGCTCCAAGAGCTGGTTCGCCGTAGTGACGGCAGGGCTCGCGGGCAACTCCGTCACCAACACGTTGCCTGGTGGTGCGCCGGTGGGCGCGAGTGTGCAGTACCGAATGTTGGCAGGCTCGGGCATCGACACTGTGCAAGCGGCAAGTGGTCTGGCGGTCTCTTCCATCATTGGCGTCGCCGCGCTTTTTTCTCTGCCCATCTTCGCGCTGCCCGTCATCGTTGGTGGCCCAACGGTGAGCTCGGGACTCGTGCACGCCGGTGAACTCGGAGGCGTTGGCTTCGTGCTGATTGTCGCGTTCGGTATCATCACGCTGACGACCGACCGCACGTTGATAGTTCTGGGCAACGCCATCCAGTGGCTGCTCAACAAGATTCCGAGGTACCGGAGTAGGGCGACGGACTTGGGCGCGAGACTTCTCGCTGAGCGAAACATGGTGCGGGCTGACTTGGGCAAGAACTGGTGGAAAGCGCTGTTGTTGATCGCAGGACGCATCGGGCTCGATTATTTTTCACTCTTGGCAATCCTTCGAGCTACCGGAACGCGTCCGAATCCTTCGCTCGTCCTCTTGGCCTACGCGGCGACCGCGGTCCTGACGTTGCTACCCATTACCCCGGGAGGCCTCGGCATCGTGGAAGCGAGCCTTAGTGGACTATTGGTTCTTGCCAACGTGCCCAGTGGCAACGCCGTCGTAGCCACCCTCGCCTTTCGACTCGGTTCCTACTGGTTACCGACCATCGCTGGCGGCGTCTGTTACGTCCTCTATCGCCGTCGCTACGGGCCACTTCGCGATATTGACAGCGTGACGTAGTTAGAACACGCGCAGCACGACACGTCGCTAGGTACCTCGAAGCAACGTAGTAACTGAGAGAGCATCAGCGAAACCTAAGTCCTCATCAGAACTAGCGTTACTCAAAACGAGCGGCCAAGGGAGCGAAGTGTCCGACCAACTCGACCAGAACCACGGGGAAAGTTATTCGCGAAGTTCGAAGGTCTTCCAGCGCGCCGACGCCAACAAGGTTCCCTTGCGGACGATCCTGGCGACGGTCGGCGTCGTGATCGTGGTCTTCTTCGCGGGCAAAGTCCTCTATCGACTCCGCGACGTGCTGTTGCTCATGCTCGTCGGCGGATTCGTGGCGCTGCTACTCAATCCGATGGTGGTCTTTCTCCAGCACTGGAAACTTCCCCGCCGTGGCGCTGCGGTATTCGTCGTGACGCTGGCGGCGGTCGCTGTCTTCATGAGCCTGGCCTTCGCCTTTGGCTACCCGCTCGTGAACTCGATCACGCACCTCGCTGACGCCCTGCCGAAGTACATCTCCAACGCCGAACACGGCAAAGGGTGGATTGGTCACCTCCTTCGCCACTACCACGTACAGGCCTGGCTGAGTAAGAACTCCTCGAAGTTGGTGTCGTACGCGAAGGGCTTCAGCAAACCGGCGCTCGCGCTCGGGCGAGGCGCGGCGACGATACTGATTTTGCTCGTCACTATGTTCGCCTTTGTCGTCTTGTTGCTCTTAGAAGGTCCAAAGATTCGCAGAACTCTGCTTGATTTGTCATCACCGCGGGTCAGTGCGTGGATAACGAGGGTCGGGGCGGAAGTTGGAAAGTCGGCGCTCGGCTACATGCTCGGCAATCTTCTGACCTCAATCATCGCTGGCCTGGTGGTCTTCGTCACTCTTTGGCTTCTGTCGGTGCCCTTCGCGTTCCTCTGGGCGCTCTGGGTTGCGCTCGTCGACTTCCTTCCTCAGATCGGTGGAGCGCTGGCGGGAATACCAACGGTGCTCTTCGCGCTCGTGCACTCACTGAGTGCGGGCATCATCATGGCAATTGTCTTCTTGGCGTACACGCAAATTGAAAATCATATGCTCAATCCGATCATCATGAGCCGTACCGTGAAGATCAATCCCCTCACCGTCTTTGTCGCGATCATCGTGGGCGCAACACTCGGCGCCTGGGTCGGCGGCATTTTTGGCGGCTTCGTCGCGGTCCTGCTCGCTATTCCAGCGGCCGCCACGATCCAGGTGCTCGTTCGCGAGGTCTGGAACGCGACGCGTGCCTCCTCACTGCTTCTCTCCGACCAACAAAGTACGATTCACGACACGCCGACCGCGGGATAGGTTCAGTTGACGTGACGTGCCCGTGATCGTTCCCGACGACAACGACGAAGGGCACGTCGTTGAGCGCGCCCTCGAACGAGCGCGTGAGCTTATCAACGCCGCTGCCGTGCCCGTCACGCGCCGCGAACGTGTAACCCGACTCCGATTGCGTCGACTGTTCCAAGACGACAACGCCGTTAGTGTGACCATCACGCTGACGGATCAAGTGATGCGTTTCACGTCAGCGCGAAATGCGGCGAGCGCACTTCGCGTCGCCGCGCGCCAGGCCACCCGCCGAGGCTTTGGACTCTTCAACGTCGTTGGTCTACGCACACTGGCAATGATCTCTCGCGTCATGCCCTCGCTGACGCTTCGGATCGTCGACGCCC
>DAIQOO010000096.1:0-6435 GCA_036787845.1 Acidimicrobiales bacterium | reverse complement strand
AACGCCGGCCGCGCGCAACAATTCCTCGTGGGCGCGAACCCGATTGGTCGACTGCGACACGATCTGCAGGCTCGATTGGATCTGCCCAATTATCGACATGGTCGACTTCGACCGTCGGTGTACCTTAGATTGAGTAGTTGCTTTCAGCACACAAATAACTGTAGTGGTTGTCGAGCGAGACGTGTCCTCAGTGCCCCGCGCCAATCGACGGTGGTTTCGTGCTCACCCCACTGAGCAACAATGCGGGTCTTGTACCGATGGGGTCGATTGATGGTTGGTCACGTTACGAGGCCCGCGGTGGCGACGACGTGGCCGTCACTAGTCTTCTTCGTACCCGGGTATTCGTGACAGCGATTGATCCGACAGTTGAGCGGATCGACGATCGACGTCTTCAACCCATTTTGCGTGGTGGTGGATCGCCCATGACCGCTTCACTCTCCCAAAGACCACTCCGCGAAACGCCGGGCGCGTCACTGGATTCACCACGGCCATGAAGACGTGCAGACTTAGCAGGACCAGAGCAATAATCACGGCCGTCGAGTGCGCATCCGCAGCGTCCCCATCCGTATGCCAAGAGTTGATGCCCGTAATGATGATTGCGATAAGTGAAGCCAGCAACATCCACGCGAGTCCTTTTTGCCCGAGATTGAACTTTCCCCACTTGACGCCCGTGCGCTGGAAGGGTCGAGACACGATTCGAGCCACGAACTCAAAGTCACTTCGTTCGGGAAGGAACGCGTCTCGCACGAATCGAAGGGCCGCCATTGTGTTGCCAAAGATCAGCGCGACCACCAAGCCACCACCCATCGCGAACACCGCCGCAACATGAAGGTGGAACAGGTTGCTATTTTCCATCTCCGAACCCATTGCTAATCCCGTCAGCAGGGCGGCGGCGAAAGTCGCTACCGTCCACCAGTGCAACAGGCGCTCGGTGAGACCAAGTCGAACAATCGTACCTGCATCGCCCTGAAGCGATTCGGGGTAATTTCGAGATAGTTCGCCATCCGTCAAAACTGGGGAAAGCAGATTCTTCACCATCGGCACTCCTAGGCATTAAGTGGCTCACCTACTACCCTGCGGCGAGATTCCCACGACACCATAGGGACGATGGTCACAAGTTCGATGAAATCGTTAGATCGCGACTGGCAAACTCATCAACTCAAATGGCCCCCAAAACCTAAATTCTGGACGCACTAACACGTCAGTCGACGGGACCCGGCCGCGACGTCGTGAGAGGACGTCGCGGAGTGATTCTGCGCAGGTGATTGCGCACCTTAGAGTCGTTGCACTGTTGACCTTTGACCCTATCGAGAATCTCAATCTCCGGGGTAAGCATGGAGATGTGAGCCATCGCTACCGGTCACTTCTGTTGACACTGACGCGGCTCAGTCCGTGGGCACTACTCGCGATTTCTACGCTGGGACTTGCAACCGGTGGAACTCTTTACAGCGCAGGTCTCCATGTCGAAGCCGACGTGGCTTGGCTGAGCGTGTCGGCGCTGGGAATCCTGCTGAGCGTCACTGCGATGATTCGAAGCATCCGTAAAGGTCGAGTGGGCGTCGATGTCATTGCCCTTTTGGCGCTCGTTGGCGCGGTGATGGTGCGCGAATATCTGGCGAGTGCGGTAATTGGTGTCATGCTCGCCACTGGTCAAGCACTAGAAAGATGGGCGGCCCGACGGGCGAACCGTGAACTGTCGGCACTCGTAGATCGCACACCCAAGGATGCGAGACGCAAGGTGTCCGGTCGAATCACGACCGTCGACCTCGACGTCGTCGTGCCCGGCGACCATCTACTGGTGGCGTCCGGCGAGGTTTTGCCCGTTGACGGGCGCGTCTTATTCGCTTCGGCGGTAGTAGACGAATCCGCCCTGACGGGCGAATCGCTGCCGGTTGAGCGCGCACCCGGTGAGTATGTGCGCAGCGGCTCGGTCAACGCGGGTGGCCCGATGGAGTTGCGCGCGACCACCCGAGCCGCCGACAGTACGTACGCCGGTGTAATCCGTCTCGTCAGCGAGGCCGCGCGCTCGCAGGCGCCCTACGTGCGCCTCGCTGACCACTACGCCTTGGCCTTCGTTGGCGTCACGCTCGTCGTCGCCAGTTTGGCAGTCGCACTGAGCGGTGTGAGCCGCGCAGTCGCGGTCCTCGTGGTCGCAACGCCGTGTCCCCTCATTCTCGCCGCACCAATCGCCCAGGTGTCTGGGCTGTCGAGGGCCGCACGTCGCGGGGTCATCGTCAAGAGCGGAGCGATCCTTGATCGCCTCGCCGAATGCACCACACTTCTGATCGACAAGACCGGGACCTTGACCGAGGGCCAGCCGATGATCATGGAGATTGCAACGGCGGTCCCCGGGTCGGCCCACGAGATTCTCACACTGGCCGCCTCGCTCGACCAAGTGTCGCCCCACGTGCTCGCGAGCGCGGTCGTACGCGCGGCAATTGAGCGCGGCTGCGCGCTGCGTTTGCCCGACGAGGTCGAAGAAAGTGCCGGCCAAGGGATACGCGGACAGGTCGACGGCCACCACGTGGCCGTTGGCTCGGCCGCGTGGGCAGGTGTTAACGACTTCCCAGTCTGGATGAAGAACGTACGTCGCAGAGCGCGCCTCGAAGGTGCGCTGACGGTCTTTGTCAGCGTCGACGCGACACCGGCCGGCGTCCTCGTGTTCCGCGACCCGCTGAGACCCGACGCCACACGCACTATCCGGACGCTACGTCGCGGCGGCATCAAGCGCATCGTGATGGTCACGGGTGATCGCACTGACGTGGCCGAAACAATCGGAGCCGTGATCGGCGTCGATCAAACGCTGGCCGAGCGTTCCCCTAAGGAGAAGCTCGACGTCGTTCGATTCGAATCGCGCTCCGCGCCCACGATGATGGTCGGCGACGGGATAAACGACGCACCCGCTCTGGCCATCGCCGACGTGGGAGTCGCCTTAGGGGCCCGCGGGGCTACCGCGGCAACCCAAGCCGCCGACGTCGTCCTCAACGTGGACCGGCTCGAGCGCTTGAGCGAAGTCGCAGCGCTGGCTCGACGCACTCGGCGCATCGCCGTTGAAAGCATGGTGGTGGGCATGGGACTATCAATCGGCGCGATGGCCTTCGCCGCAGTCGGAGTCCTCCCCGTGATCTCAGGCGCGATTCTCCAAGAGGCAATCGACGTGACGGTGATTCTGAACGCATTGCGGGCTTTAGGAGGAGGTACTAGGAGTTCGCAATTAACCAAAGAGGACTCGGCGCTGACCAAAAGGTTTCAAATCGAACACTTCATGATCCGCACCGATATCGACCGGCTCGGCGAGGTGGCCGGCTTGATAGGCACCCTTCGCCCCGACGAAGCTCTAGAACGGGTCCGCGACGTCCATCAACTCCTGATCGACGACGTCTTGCCCCACGAAGAAGCCGAGGAGAGGTTCCTCTACCCCGCCATCGGCCGCTTCCTTGGCGGGCGTGACCCGATGGAGACGATGAGCCGCGCCCACGTTGAAATCGCGCACCAGATACGACGTCTCGGTCTGTTCATCGACGACTTAGGTTCTGAATCGCCCGACGACGACGATATGACGGAGCTGCGGGGCCTCCTCTACGGCTTACACGCCATTCTTCAGTTGCATACGCTCCAAGAAGATGAGAGTTACCTTTCACTCGGCGACGAAACAGTTCAAGTTCGAGCGTCGCTACCTTCAGGCTTGGTCGCACCAACAGTGGCGACGCCAACTGGCGTGCCGTCCCTTGGCGAATCGCCGCCATCTGATCAAAGGCAGCAGGCACACGACGATGAGAAGGACCACCTGAGCGACGATTGACCATACTGAGCCGAACGCGTTGCGTAGGACGCCGCCGAGTTGTTGATCAGCGACGGTAGCGATGCTGACGTAGATCGAGTAACTCACGAGGCGACCGAGGATGAAGGCGAAGGTGAGCGGACCCAGGGGCAAATCGAGCAGTACCGCGGCGAGAAACAGTTGAGCCGAGGGAAGCGGCGACACGACAAAGATTGCGAAGAGGGCCAGCACGCCGACGCGCTTGCGCTGGATCAGGCGTTGCGCGTCTTCGAGGTTTTCGCGCAATCGAGTCGGTGGTCGTATCTTGAATCTACGGGCGCTTCGAGCGAGGGGTCAACGTTCAAGAAACGGGCGCGGGGCGCTGTTCCGTCACCAACTCCGTCGTTCTGCCACGCCCGGTATCTCTGGTTGCGACACGGTGTCGTCGGGCCTCAAGTGGCCCCCAGCCGGCTCGGACTCGTCGGTGCACTGGCGGCACCGACGATTTCCGGAATTCGCGGGTCGATTTCACCGTACGCGTAGCGCCGTGAGAAGAGATCCACGATATTTCAAATTGTGACCAAGGACCCTATCGCTTTCAGAGAAATGGAGCGACGCTGGAAGGATGAATAAGAAAATGGTTGCCGTCGTGGTGAGCGCGCTGATTGTGGTGGGCGCATTAGGAGTAGTGGCGGGGCGCCAGTGGGGGTCGCCGTCAACTCCGTCGACGTCAACGACGACCACCACCGTTGGACCAGTAACGCAACCCGAAACGGCAATTTGGCCCTTCGCGACGAACGTAACGCGATTTGGTGATCCGGTATTGGCGGCCCAGGCATTCGCCACGAACTACCTGGGATTCGTCAATCCAATAGTGGGTGCATTTCAACGCGGCGATAGCCGCTCGGGTGAAGTTCCCGTCAGGGCCACACCAAGCGGTGCCGTGACAACGATACTGGTGCGCCAGTTGACATCGGCGAACTCATGGTGGGTCCTTGGTGCGTCGTGCCCGGACATCGTCGTGACGGGCCCTTCGGCGTCTGAAAGCATTTCTTCACCAGTAGTACTCAGGGGACGTAGCACCGCGTACGAAGCGGTTGTGAACGTCGAGATCCGCCAGGATGGGACACTCACCCCTTTGAGGAGTGACACCGTCATGGGTGGCTCGATGGGCGTCATGGATCCCTTCACCAAGTCGGTGACGTTCGCTTTGCCGTCGTCTCGAGGAGGGGCGCTCTTGTTCCGCACTCTCTCCGCCAAAGATGGGCACGTCATTGAGGCCAGCGTGATTCGCGTTGCCTTTGCAAAATGATGCGCCGCCTAGCTCAAGGGGCGGGCGCGTGCCGGGCACACGACGGTGACTACACCAATGTCGTCATTTCTCCATGAGGCGGAGACGCTGCCGAAACTGTTCAAAGGAACAGGTTCGCCCCTGAACTCCATGTTGTCGACGATTACGGCACTGAGACCACGAACGCACAGGTGACAACGTCGTCGCGCTGGCGCGTCTCGCCCTTCAACGAGGCACCCCTTCTCTACGCGTTGGTGAGAAACGACGCCACGCCACGTGGTTCAAATTCCATCAACGTCTCACTGCGTAGGCCCAGACGAATCGTCTCCAAGCCCACGACATCCGCGGCCAGAATGTTGCCGAGATTCACATTCGGACCCACTCGCTTGACAAAGTAACTCTGCAACTCCGTCGAGGGCGCTTCGAAGAGCAGGCGGTCCACGTCGAGACCACTCGTTACTATCTCCTCCACGAGGCCGATGCGCAACTCGCCGTTGGGCCGGCACATGCCCGAACGTCCGCCTTCGCGGGTCTCCAAGGTAACTAACGTTGCGCCCGCGTCCAGGTCATCCGAGATGTACTTGATCCATTTGTTCGGTGCCATGTTCTCGGACTTGAGTTGATTTTTCGACCCAACCTCGGAGATCACCTTGAAGTCCTTGGCGAGTTCTGCTACGTACTCCGACTTCTTCTCGTCAAAGAGCTCGATGGTGCCGTTGGACACTTCCACGATGTGGCAGTCGTAGTGCTCGCACATTTCACGAAACTCGTTGAAGCGGTCCTGCAGGACGTACTTTTCAAAGAGGGTCCCGCCGAAGTAGAAATCGACGCCAGCATCGCGTACGACCGAGATCTTCTCGTGCAGGTACTTGGACACGACCGAGGTTCCCCAACCGAATTTGACGAAGTCGATGTAGTCACTCCCGCTCTCCACAACGTCAGCGAAGTAGTGGAACGGCGTACCCCTGTCGATAACCATGGTGAGGCCAACGTGCCGCGGCTTCTCGGCCCGATTCGGCAGATCCAGGCTATTTTCATTCAACGACATCGGGACCTCTTTTCCAGCCACTGCGGGCTAACAATCCAAAGTTAAACAAATTAACTAATTCACACATATCACCGAAAGTTTTGTAACAACTGCGAAACGCCTGTGAGCGACCTGAGAAAGCAGCGGTCGCTCGAGATTCGCCCCAGCGGCGCGTCGCCAGCCACCACTGGCCAACGTCCGGACCTTGAATGAGTGCGTCTCTTCGCGATAGTGGCGTCATTGACGACGCGCTGCACAGCGTCGTGGGGACGGTCATCGGGACTCCAGCGAAACGCCGTGAACGTTCAAGGTCACCGATGCCCGCACGCCTCTTGACAGAGAACTCTCCTCACGCTG
>DAIQOO010000095.1:0-6435 GCA_036787845.1 Acidimicrobiales bacterium | reverse complement strand
AGGAGCAGGCGTTCCTCGACCTCGCCCTCGGGGCACTCGATCACATGCGCCAGGGCGCTCGCTCGTTACGCGACAGTGCGGCGGTGGCGAACATGCGCGGCGCGGGCGACCTCGTAGAGCGCGACGTGGTGATGGGTACCGCGCTACACCGTCTCGATCAACTCGCCATTGGTGACCAGGCACTCTTCTTTGGTCGCATTGACTACCAAGCGAACGGCGACGGTCACGGCGACGTCTACCACGTCGGTCGTCTCGCCGTCTCGGACGACGCACTTAATCCCTTGGTGATTGACTGGCGCGCGCCCGTCGCTGCGGCGTTCTATCGCGCGACGGGCGTGGAGTCCCTTGGACTCGCTCGTCGACGTCACGTCGCCATTCGAGCGAACGAAGTTACCGGCGTCGAAGATGAATACTTCGCCGACGCCAACGGCGAGATCGATTTGCCCGAAGACGATGTTCGTTCGGCGACCGAAGAAGGACTCGTCGATGGCGGACTCGCGCTCGGTGGACCGGGCGCGCTGCTCGCCGCGCTCGGCAGGGCGCGAACCGGCCGTATGGGCGACATCATCGCCACGATCCAAGGCGAGCAAGACCAAATCATCCGAAGTCCTCTCCCGGGCGTCATCCTCGTTCAGGGCGGCCCCGGCACTGGCAAAACCGCGGTGGCGCTGCACCGCGCCGCGTACTTGTTGTTCACTTACCGCGCCACTCTCGAACGCCAGGGCGTGTTGGTCGTGGGACCGAATCCGCTTTTTCTTAACTACATCGAGAACGTGTTGCCGTCGCTCGGAGAGTCGGGCGTCACGCTCTCAACTATTGCGGGACTCGTGACGAACGTAGAAGTTCGAGCCGTCGACTCAGAAGAGGTTGACCAACTCAAGGGCGATCCGCGCATGGCCAAGGTGTTAGCGCGAGGGTTGCGCACGCGTGAACGACCGCTTCGCCAGGACGTCGAGATTCCCGTTGGACGTGCGATCGCTGTGTTGCGCGCGCGCTACACCGAAGAGGCCGTCGAGCGCGCCCGTCGACGCCCGGGCAATCACAACCAGCGCCGATCGGCCGTAGGACGAGAGCTCGCGACGCGTCTGGCCAACGAGTACTACGAGCGATTCGTTCGTGATGGATCAGACGAGGTAAATGCGGTCGGTGAGTTGGCCGAACTCATTCGCACGACGCCCCAATTCAAAGAGGCGTTGCAGCGCGTGTGGCCGAGAATCTCTGGACAGGAACTCCTCCACGACCTTTTGGGTGCGCCCGCGCTTCTTAGAGCTGCGGGCAAAGACGTGTTGAGTGAGCACGAGATCGAGATGCTGTTTCGACCGCGCTTCACCTCACTCGATGAGATCGCCTGGACCAAAGCCGACGCGGCGCTGATCGATGAAGCAAGGGTCTTAGTGGGACCTCGTCGTCGACCCCGACCCATCGTCAAGCCCATAGATTCCAACGTCCTCGGGGGCGTGGACCTTGACGCGTACGCCGGCAACCACCGCGCAGCGGCGCTACGCGAAGCGCAACGCCTCGTCGTCGCTCAGTCCCAGGAACTCGACGAAGCGGAGTTTGTGACGTACGGTCACATCGTCGTTGACGAGGCGCAAGACCTTTCACCGATGGAGTTGCGGGTCCTCAAGCGCCGCGACTTGACCGGTTCGATGACCATTGTTGGTGACATGGGTCAAGCGACGACGGCGTCGTCGTCCGCGTCATGGGATACCCTGCTCGACGTGCTCGCGCCTCGCAGGTCACCCGTGCGCGTCGATCTCACGGTCAGTTATCGCACGCCCGAAGAGGTGTTGAATTTTGCCGCGGCGACGTTGATGGCGGCCGCGCCCGATCTGGTGCCACCACGTCCGGTTCGACGTGCGGGGAGTCAACCCTTGGTCGAAAAAGTGACGCACGCCGAGTTCCAGAGCGCGCTCGTGGCGTTGACGCGACGCGAGATTGATCTCGTCGCGCCGGGGCGCGTGGCGGTCATTGTGACGGGACGTCGTGTCGACGAAATCGTCGCGGTGCTACGTGAAGGTGGCCTCGAAGCAATCGATCCGCGTGACCAAGATTCGAAGGGACTCTCGGCCGACCTCGTCGTTTTGGCCGCTGAGGGCGCGAACGGACTCGAATTTGACGCGGTCATCGTTGTTGAGCCTGGTCAGATTGCGATTCGAGGCGCGAAGGACGGAACGAGCGTTACGCCACGCGGTCTGCGCACGTTGTACGTCGCGTTGACGCGTCCGACGCGTCGTCTGGCGGTCGTGGCGTGCGAGGAACTTCCCGCCACGTTAGGTGCGAATGAATCGCTCGAAGCGACGCATCGGGGTCGCGATTTCTACTAGAAATGTAGGCGTGAGTCAGGCAGTTTCCCCCAATAGCCTGGCGAAGCAAGAGAAGATCGTCCACGATCGACCTCCGATGCTGGCCATCGGCGTGATGATCTGGCTCGGTTCAGAATTGATGTTCTTCTCTGGACTCTTCGCCGCCCTGTTTACCATTCGAGCCCACCTCAGCGCGTGGCCGCCCGTTGGAACACACCTCGACGTGTTGCAGTCGGGCATCTTCACCCTCATCCTCATCGCGTCGTCGTTCACGATGCAACGAGCGGTGTGGTTGATTGAATACCGTCGTCGCGGCGCCGCGCGCAACTGGGTGGTCGCCACGATCATCATGGGTACGGTCTTCGTTGGGAACCAGGCGTATGAGTGGACGCACCTCGCAACTCGTTGGTACACGAACTCTTATGGTTCGATTTTCTTTATCACCACGGGCCTACACGGACTGCACGTGTTCTTAGGACTCGTCGCCATGTCGTTCCTCTTGTTTCGCATGCGCGGTCGTGAAGGCGACCCCGGTGAACTTGCAACGTTTCAAGGCGTGAGTTACTACTGGCACTTCGTTGACGTCGTCTGGATTGGGCTGTACTCCGCCCTCTTCTTGTTGAAGTAGGTGAGGGCTTGACGTCAACTCTCTTCAAGCGCGCGTCGCTGTTCAGCGTCGTGGGGCTCTTCGTACTCGCTCCGCTCGCGATCTTCGTTGGCGGCGCGAACGCCGCGAGTTATAACCCGACCCTGACGTCGAGAAAAGACGCCGGCACGCCGAACTCGACGACCGTCGTCAAAGACAAAAATGGTGTCGTCATCAAATACGGCAACAAATACATCACCTACAAGGCGCCCTCGTCCAAACTCAACGCGATCGGCGAAGCGCTCTTCATGCAGAACTGCGCGTCGTGTCACGGCACCCAGGCCGACGGCATACCGGCGAATGGCACCACGGGCGCGTACCCGGACCTCGTAGGACTTGGACCAGCGACGATTGACTTTTGGGTCGTGTCAGGCCGCATGCCCGCCGCAAATCCCCGCAGTATCGAAGCGACGCGGCGCATTCCTCGACTCAGCCCCGCTCAAGCAACGGCGATCGCCGCGTGGGTCAATTCACTGGAGCCGAGCTACCCGTCTATTCCAACCCCTCATCTAAAGAACGCGAACGTGTCCGACGGCGCGGCGCTCTTCGCGTTGAACTGCGCGGCCTGTCACACCATTGAAGGTGACGGCGACGCGTTGGCGTCGAGCACGTTCTCGCCGTCGCTGCGTCACATACCCGCGTACCAAGTGGTCGAGGCGATTCGTACGGGCCCGGCCAACATGCCGCGCTTCACCGGTAACTTGAGCGATCAGCAGGTCCTCGACATCACGAAGTTCGTCACGACGGCGATTCAACACCCCGTAAACCCCGGTGGCTTCGGTCTCGGTGGTCTTGGACCAGTCGCCGAGGGCTTCGTTGGACTGCTCCTTGGCGTGGGCCTTTTGATTCTTGTGTGCTACTGGGTAGGAGAGCGCTCGTGAGCGACCAGCACGAACACCGTACGCCCGTCTCGCTGAGCGATCTGAGTGAGAACGATCCGCACCTACAGCCGGCGGCGAAGAACCCTAAGACGGTTGAGCTCGTTATCGCGATCACCTTCGTCGTTGGCACGCTGCTGCTCGCTGGCTTTGGCGCGTGTTACTGGATTAATGCTGAGCCGTGGACGCTCGGCGCCACGATGGGCGGGGGACTGTTCTTCTTAGGCGTCGGTCTCGTGGCGTGGGGTAAGTACCTCATGCCGCGTGGACCCTTCGTCGAAGAGCGTCACGTGCTCGCCAACTCAGAAGCCGATCGCGACGCGTTCGCCGCCGCCATCGTTGAACGCGGCGGTGGCGTAATGAAGCGCCGCAAAATTCTCGGCGGTCTCTTGGGTGGGGGACTCGGCATCTTTAGCGTCGTCGCGATGTTTCCCCTTCTTCGAAGCCTTGGGCCACTGCCCAAGGGCACGCTCTTTCACACCGACTGGCGCCAGGGTTCCTTCGCCGTTGACCAGACCGGGCGACGCGTGTCGGCGGGCGATCTTGCGGTCGGCTCAATAATGACGATATTTCCTGAAGGAAGCCAGGACAGTGATCGTGGTCAGGCCGTTGATCAGACGATTCTGATTCGCGTGTCGAACCAAAACTTCACGACGATGAAGGGGCGTGAGTCGTGGACTCCCATGGGCTACGTCGCGTACTCCAAGCTCTGTACGCACCTCGGATGTCCGGTTGGACTTTACGAGCAGCAGCTGCAACTTCTCGTGTGCCCCTGTCACCAGTCGATGTTCAACGTCAACAATGGCGCGGTGCCACAGTTTGGTCCTGCTCCTCGTCCCTTACCCCAACTGCCGCTCTACATTGACGCCGACGGGTTCATTCGTTCTCAAGGTGACTACAACCAGCCCGTGGGACCTGGATTCTGGGAGCGCGCATGAGCGACGTCATCGCTGCCAGGACCAAGCGCTCAACGCGCGAGGCGCTCGGTCCCTACGGAAAGATCGGCAAGACGCTCGGAGAACTCGACGATCGTCTTGGTGTTGCCAAGGGCGGGCGCACCTTCATGGACAAGATCTTCCCCGACCACTGGTCGTTCATGCTCGGCGAAATCGCGCTGTACTCCTTCGTCATCTTGATGGTCACTGGAATCTTCCTCACCCTCTACTTCGTACCGAGTTCGGCGATAGTGACGTACCACGGTAGCTATCTGCCCCTCGACGGGCAGAAAGTCACTCAGGCGTTCTCATCAACGGTGGATCTTTCCTTCGCGGTGCGTGGTGGCCTCTTGATGCGACAGATGCACCACTGGGCGTGCGACATCTTTGTCGGTGCGCTCATCGTGCACATGGCGCGCATCTTCTTCACCGGCGCGTTCCGCAAGCCCCGTGAACTGAACTGGACCATTGGCATCTCGATGCTCATCTTGGCGATCGCGAATGGATTCCTCGGTTACTCCTTGCCCGACGACTTGGTCTCTGGAACCGGTATTCGTATCGCGTACTCCATCATGGAGTCGATCCCATTTGTCGGTACCTACCTCGCGTTCTTCGTCTTCGGCGGCAATTTCCCCGGCACGATGGTCATACCTCGGTTCTTCATCTTGCACGTGTTGATCGTGCCGCTGATCTTGCTAGGTCTGGTGGGCGCGCACCTCTTCTTGCTCGTGCGACAAAAGCACACGCAGTTTCCTGGTCAAGGTCGCACCGAGAAGAACGTCGTCGGCTCACCAATGTTCCCGGTCTTCATGGCCAAGACCACCGGCTTCCTCTTCATCGTGGGCGGTATCACCGCACTGTTGGGCGCCTTCGCCCAGATCAACCCGATTTGGCAGTTTGGACCCTACGACGCGTCGCGCATTTCCTACGCCGTGCAGCCCGACTGGTATATGGGATGGCTGGACGGCGTGCTGCGAATATTCCCTTCGTGGACGTTCCACAGCTTCGGCCATACGATTCCCTTTGAAGTCTTCATTCCCGCGGTCGTCTTCCCTGGCATCATTTTTAATCTCGCCATCATGTGGCCGATGATTGAAAGAAAATTCACGGGCGACAACGAGATTCACCACTTGCTGGATCGACCGAGCAATCGGCCAAAGCGTACGGCCGTCGGCGTGGCCGTGCTGGTGCTGCTTTCGATGTTGCACATCGCGAGCGCCACCGACGTCATCGCGAACTTCTTTCACGTCTCGTTGAACACCACGCTGATTGGAATGAGGGTGCTGTGCATCATCTCGCCCTTCATCGCCTACCCGATCACGTACAAGATCTGTAAAGAGATGCAGGGCGTGCACGGCGCGGGTAAACGCAAGACGCCCAACGTCGTCACCCGGACCGCCGAGGGTGAGTACTTCGCTACCGAGTCTCCGGCCTACTCTGAGGACATGCACGACGGTCTCGCCGCGACTCCCATTCCGACGTTCATCGAGCCCAAGCCCGAAGAGCCGTTCGAGAGCGGCGTACGAACCGTCGATCGCTAAGCGCGCCGTGCTCACGCGTCGTACGCATCGCCGGCACCTTCACCTCTTCGTGATTGCCGTCGTGCTCATTACTTCGACGTTGGCGAGCGTCGCTCTTCGTAGTACGTCGAGTCCCAGCGGTGCCGCGAC
>DAIQOO010000231.1:0-1782 GCA_036787845.1 Acidimicrobiales bacterium | reverse complement strand
ACTACGCCCGCGTGCGATCCAGCGTACCTTGGCGAAAAATTGTCCGGATGCGCACTAGATCGTGTGCGCTGCGGACAACGTGTCCGGTGCAGCGATTCTCACAAAAACCGACGACATCGAAGTCTCTATTGTTCGCGCCAGTTTGCGTCATTTGTAGGCTCCGCGGAAGCCGGGCCGTCGTGCTCGACGGGCGCGGCGTTAATTTTTCTCGGTTTACCGATGCCCGAGGAAAGTATTACCGAGTTGGGGATCTTGAGGATGCCGTCATCAGTGCGCACGGTGACGTAGGTAAGTCCAATGCCCAACACCTTGACGTCGAGCACGCCCACGACGCCTGAGCGAATACGGACGTCTTCACCGACGACGAAGGGACGAGCGAAGAGCAACACAATGGAAGCAAAAATGTTGCCAAGGCTCTGCTGCGCGGCGATGCCGAGAATGACGCCCGCGAGTCCCGCGCCGATGAGCAGCTGTTGGAGTGAGACGCCGAGTACGCCAAGAAGAGCGAATACCAGAACGAGATAGCCAATACCTTCAACGACCAGTCGAAGTGTGGCACCGGCGCCAAGACTCGAACGTCGCGACAACAGACGTCCGAGCGCCGTTGACACGTGGCGCAGGGCAAACGTGCCAGCGACGACGACAACTAACGCGGCGCCCCACGCAATGAGCTGCTTGTTCGTCGGTGAATGAGAGATCTTGCCGTACGCCGTACCGACGACAACGGCAGCGATCGCGATGACACCGGCGACGATCCCCATGAACCACTCGCTTTTCATGCTGCGCTTCATATGAAGTGTGTTTCCTCGTGCCATAGATGAACACTGTATAGAACGACGCCGTCAATCCTCAGAGTCCTTGGGGCCACTTCGTTGTGGGCACGGAGAGACTCTGTTTGGGTTTGCACGATGATCGAGCGGTCATGGGCATTTCGCTCATCCAGGGAGAGCTCATTGAGCTCGGCCCTAAAGTAATCCTTTAGGCCCAACAACGGAAAGATCAATGAAGATCAGCGACGACCAAGTCATTCGCACCGAGAACCTCACGAAGATGTATCCGGGTATGGACCTACCTGCCGTCGATGCGTTGAATCTCCTGGTCCATCAGGGTGAGATCTTCGGACTCCTCGGTCCCAACGGCGCGGGCAAGACGACCACGGCGGGCATTCTCACCACGCGCGTCGTGCCGACGTCGGGCAACGCGTTCGTGGCGGGCATCGACGTTCGAAAACATCCAGCGCTCGTGAAACAGGTGTCGGGAATCGTCTCACAGCAAAACACGCTCGATCGTCAGTTGACGGTGTGGGAGAACCTCTACTTTCACGGCCGGCTCTTCGGCATCAATGCCAAAGAGTCGCGCCGACGTTCTGATGAACTCCTGGAAGATTTCTCTCTCACAAAGTG
Organism: Acidimicrobiales bacterium; assembly: GCA_036787845.1. Taxonomy (GTDB): domain Bacteria; phylum Actinomycetota; class Acidimicrobiia; order Acidimicrobiales; family RAAP-2; genus RAAP-2. The sequence continues at coordinate 379 of DAIQOO010000231.1, read as the reverse complement.
GGCTAAGGCCTCGGTTTACGCTCTCTCGGGCGGCATGGCCCAGCGACTCATGGTGGCGAGGGCAATTTTTCACCGTCCAGCCGTGCTGTTCATGGACGAGCCGACGGCTGGACTCGACCCCCAGAGTCGCCTCGCTCTCTGGGACATGTTGCAAGGACTCAATGCGTCTGGCCAGACCGTCGTGCTGACGACGCACTACATGGAAGAGGCTGATCAACTCTGCGACCGCGTGGCGATCATGGACCATGGGCGAATTCTCGCGCTCGACACGCCAACCAACTTGAAGAAGAGCACCGGTGCCGACACCATCGTGACCGTCAAGGTAATGAATGATGGTGAGCGACTCGCCAAGGAACTTACGCGGGCACTCCAAGGTGTC
>DAIQOO010000230.1:0-1783 GCA_036787845.1 Acidimicrobiales bacterium | reverse complement strand
TCAGACGTGTTGAAAGCGACAACGAAGTTGTCTACAAGCTCGCGCAGAAGGTTCGCCCGAATCTTGCGAATCCTGAGCGAGTCAATATAACCAATATTTATCTTGCATTCGACGAGTACGTTCAGTTGTCTGCCATGGCTTCCCACGACATCTCGAAGTGTCGATGGGAATATGCGCATCAAAGCCTGTCGTACGCGATTGATGAATTTGGAGGTCGCCTCGCGGGCCTGTTACTCGCAGAAGTTGAGATTGGCGACACGGATCCTCGATTGACAACGCCAGACTTCGCCGTGACCGAAGTAACAAGCGACAATCGATACTCGGGCGGATGGTTAGCCGAAGCCACAGGCTCAGAGCTTCGAGATCTCATCGGATAAGAAATTCCCGACGTGTTGCGGTCGGGAAAGCGAGACGTGAGGAGATGATTCTCTTCTCAACTCGCGCGTGTGGACGAATAACATTTGAACCACGCGATGGACGACGAGCCTAGCGTTGGAATGTCAGAAGAGGAATCTATCAATGGACACCCCGCGCAACGATGAACTCGCAGTTCGAGGATTCACAAATGGCCCTTTGTACAACTCGGCGCGGCCGGATTATCCAATTGAGGCCGTCGAATACCTTGTCTTAACATTGCACCTTGATACGTCCTCGCGCGTGATTGATCTCGGGGCCGGAACGGGCATCTTCAGTCGCCAGATGCTCCCGTTCGTCGGAAAGTTGACTGCCGTGGATCCTTCCTTGTCAATGCGTGAGTCGTTGATCGCCGAGAGCCCCGGCGTGGAGGTCCTTGAAGGAAGTGACGTAGCCATTCCGCTTCAAGATCACAGCGTCGAGGCAGTCTTCGCGGCACAGGCGTTTCACTGGTTCGACGCTCCGCGCGCGTTGGTTGAGATTCACCGCGTGCTCACGAAAGGGGGTGGGCTCGGACTCATCTGGAACGAACGAGACGAGTCCGTGGAATGGGTCCACGATTTAGGTAGAGCGATGCACTGGCACGAAGAGCAGCCGTACGAAGTGGGCACTGACTTTTCCAAAGCGGTCGCCGCTGGACCGTTCACTGACGTTGTGCGGGTCCAGTTTCCACATGCACAGACCCTTACTCGTGACGGTCTTTACCAGCGCGTATTGACAACGAGCTATATCTCGATCATGGAGGATGGACCTCGCGCGGAGTTGATGAAGGAAGTTCAACAAGTTGTCGAGAAGCTGAGCGAGCCATTCGTGTTGCCGTACGTCACTGAGGTCTACACCGCAACGGCTGATTTGATTCCTTAGGTATTTGCGACGACAGCGTCACCGGTTCGTTTTTAAGAGCCACTCGGTGTACAGGGGTTCCGTGCACAACCCAGGGATCTCACGACATCACGCTCTACAGTTAGCGAATGTCAGTGGAAGAATTGAACGCAAGAGACCGAGCGGCAGTCGCGTCGCTATGGACTGAGGTTGGTCTGACACGACCCTGGAACAGTCCACTGGAGGACTTCGACCGCGCCCTCAACGGCGCGACGTCGACGGTGTTGGGCTTACGCAACGACGACGAGTTGATCGGCACAGTGATGGTGGGCCACGACGGACACCGAGGTTGGGTTTACTACCTTGCCGTTGTGCCAACTCATCAAGGACAAGGATTGGGGAAAGAACTAATGAAGGACGCTGAGGACTGGCTTCGTGGACGAGGCGTGGTGAAAGTCCAGCTAATGGTTCGACACTCGAACGAAGCGGTTGCAGGTTTTTACCAGAGACTCGGCTACAACGACGACGAGGTTAGGGTGCTCTCTCG
>DAIQOO010000094.1:1533-6506 GCA_036787845.1 Acidimicrobiales bacterium | reverse complement strand
GATGCTTGTCGGCGGGGCGTCGACGTTCGAGGTCTCCTGTGGCGCTCGCACAGTGACCGCGTTGCCTTTAGTTCGAAGGAAAACCGACGTCTCGCGTTGGAAGTAACTAAAGCTGGTGGCGAGGTGTTGCTGGACGAGAGAGTGCGACGCGGCGGATCGCACCACCAAAAAATTGTAATTGTGCGCCGTAGCGATCTTGCTGAGCGCGACGTAGCGTTCATCGGGGGAATCGATCTAAGTCATGGACGCCGCGATGACTCGAGTCACGCCGGCGATCCTCAAGTCATCGAATTAGACCCTCGCTATGGCCGCCGCCCTCCCTGGCACGACGTCCAACTAGAAATTCACGGACCCGCCGTCGCCACGCTTGATCTCACGTTCGCCGAACGATGGCAGGATCCGACACCCCTCAACCACGCAGGCCGGACGCGAGCATTGGTGTCGCGGGTAACGAAGCGAGACCGACTGGCCCGTTCACTCCCCACTCGATTAGGCGACCCGCCGGCCCTTGGCGGACACATCGTGCAGGTGCTCCGCACCTATCCGTCACGACGACCTAGGTATCCGTTCGCGCCCGATGGCGAGCGGAGCGTTGCCAGAGCGTTTGCCAAAGCAATCAAGCGAGCGCGGACATTGATCTACATCGAAGATCAATATTTCTGGTCGGTCGAGATAGCAACACTCTTGGCGAACGCCTTGCGTCAACAGCCGACGTTGCAGGTCATCATCGTCGTTCCCCGCTATCCAGAGAAAGACGGCCCCCTGTCGGGTCCCCCGAGCAGGTTCGCTCAAACACGCGCCATCGAGATTGTGCGGGCCTCCGGCGGCGAGCGCGTCGGCATCTACAACGTCGAGAACCAAGACGGGACACCCATCTACGTCCACGCGAAGGTCTGTGTCATCGACGACGTCTGGGCAACGGTTGGCTCCGACAACTTAAATCGCCGCTCGTGGACTCATGACTCGGAACTCTCCTGTGCGGTGATTGACAGTGAGCTCGACGAACGAGCGCCCCTTGATCCGGGCGGGCTAGGAGACGGCAGTCGCAAGTTCGCGCGCGCGTTACGACTGTCGCTATGGGCAGAGCATCTCGGGCGATCACGCGATGATCCAGAACTGTTGAAACTGGCGGGCAGCGCACGTCAATGGCAGGAGAGCGCCCGCGAACTCGAAGACTGGACGTCGCGTGCGGACAAAGGAGACCGACCGAGTGGTCGAATTCGTCGGCACGAGTTGGAGCCAGTTTCCTCGGTCGCTCAACGATGGGCCGGCGTCGCGTACCGGTTGATTTTCGATCCCGACGGTCGACCGCTCAAGCTTCGGTTACGACGCCGATTCTGATACGTCGTGCCGGCGGGACCGAGCGATGAACTCGCCCCTAGGGTGAACCGTGCCATGATTCCTCTTTCCATCCTCGATCTCGCGACGGTGGCGACCGGGTCATCGCCCGCCCAAGCGCTACGCGAGACCACAATGATGGCTGTCGAGGCCGAACGCTTGGCTTACCGACGATTCTGGGTTGCCGAGCACCACGCGATCGCGGCCGTCGCCAGTTCGGCTCCCGCGGTACTCATTGCTCATCTCGCCAACGCCACTACGACGATTCGTATCGGAGCGGGCGGGGTGATGTTGCCCAATCACGCGCCCCTCGTGATTGCTGAGCAGTTCGCCACTCTCGAAGCGCTGCACCCGGGTCGCATTGACCTCGGTCTCGGCCGAGCGCCGGGCACCGACCACGTCACCGCACGAGCGCTACGCAGAAGCGGCGACTTACACGCCGAAAGTTTTCCCGACGACGTCGTTGAACTGATTCGCTACTTTTTGCCGAGTGAAGGCCCCGCACACCCCGCGCCCATTCCTGGAAGTGGCTACCTACCCGAGGTGTGGCTTCTTGGGTCATCGACGTTCAGCGCACAGTTAGCTGGAATGTTGGGACTGCCCTTCTCCTTCGCGTACCACTTCGCCCCCGCGCTCCTCGATCAAGCACTCGAGACCTATCGCACCCACTTCAAGGCGTCGATGCTGCTCAGCGAACCCCAAGTGATGGTCGCCGCGTCAGTGCTGTGCGCTCCAAACGATGAAGAAGCCCAGTGGCTCTCGGGATCGACCGCGCTCAGTATCGTTCAGCGCAGCTCGGGGCGTATGGGAAAGCTCCCTTCACCCGAGGAGGCCGCGGCGCACGTTTTCACGCCGGGCGAACGCTCCCTCGTGGACGAGGCCATGGCCACGCACGTTGTGGGCGTCCCCGAAAAAGTCTGCGAAGGTCTCTCGGCATTGGTGAAACGCACGAGCGCGGATGAACTGATGCTGTCCACTCGTACACACTCTTACGACACTCGAGTTCGATCGTTTACTCTGATTGCCCGGCAGTGGGAACTAGAGCACACGGTTCTCGCAAACTGAGAACGCCGTTTCGATTTTCGTCGCTCGCTCCAGCGCGAATACGTTCGACGCACAAGACTTGGTGAACACCGACCCAGAATTCCTTACCCAGGTTGCCCAAGGCTCTTGCGCGTTCCCATTTCTGTTCACGCTACGGCGATCACGTTGTGAACTTGAGCCGACGTTTTGAATGGCGCGCCGCTACGTCACCGGTGAAATTGTGACGTAGGAACCTGGTTCTTGCGGTCCTTCCACGGTCAACCGTACGTATACTCCCTAGGGGTACCAAAACTAATTGGATCCCAATCGGAGGTAAGCGATGATGTACGGCTGGTACAACCAAGGAATGGGAGGGACTTGGTGGCCCCTCATGATCATCGGAATGATTATCTTCTGGTCGATCCTCGTGATCGGCATCGCCTTGTGGTTCCACCACTACGGGCAAGGAAGAGGTGGCGCAAGTACTCATCCGCCCACGAACACGGCGATCGCAATCTTGAAGGAACGATTTGCGCGCGGCGAGTTGACAGAAGAGGAGTTCCTGCGACGTCGCAAGTTGCTCGAAGAGGGTTCGTGACGAAACGCGGCGCCGTCGCTCTCGCCGTCGTATGGCGAAGGCCCGGGAAATGGAATTGCACCGGGCACCACCAGTTGGGTGATACTCACCCTGGCGCCCGGTAACTACGTAGTGCCGCTGGACGTCCCGCGGCACTACGCGAATGGAATGCACACCGGGTTCAAGGTTCGGTAGCGCTGACTAGAGCCCACGACAAATTTAGGAAGAAGAAGGGAAGATGACGATGACGACACCTGGTTACGCCGACGACAAAGCAGCAGTGCTCGCCCGGCTAAAGAAGGTCGAAGGTCAAGTTCGTGGCATTCACAAGATGATCGAGAACGACCGTTACTGCATCGACGTGCTCCAACAGATTGCTGCGGCAACCAGAGCCTTGCAGGGCGTCGCTTTGCACTTGCTGGACGAGCACATGGCGCACTGCGTCGTCAACGCAGTGAAGGCTGGTGGGGCAGAGAAGGAAGCCAAGCTTCGTGAAGCGTCAGCAGCGATTGCCCAACTAGTGAAGTCGTGAACACGCTGGCCAGTGTGTCGCCAATCTTCGTCGACATTGGACGGGGTCTTCGTGAAGGACTCTTCATGTTCTGGGAGACCCTCTGGGCGCTGGCACTTGGTTTCACGCTGTCCGGCGCCGTACAAGCATTCATCTCCAAGGATCAGATGCGCGCGAAGCTCGGCAACCACCGCCCGGCTGCAGTGGCGCGCGCGTCAGCCTACGGCATGGTGTCCTCGAGCTGTTCCTACGCCGCGTCGGCAATGTCGAAATCTTTGTTCGTCAAGGGTGCGGACTTCACGAGCTCGATGATCTTCATGGTCGCCTCGACGAATCTCGTCGTCGAACTCGGCATCATTATTCTCGTCTTGCTCGGGTGGCAGTTCGCCGTCGCCGAGTTCGTCGGCGGGCCCATCATGATCGCGCTGCTTGCGTTAGGAGGGGGCGTCGTGTTCAGCGCGCCCGTGGTTGCTCGCGCCCTCAGCCGGGTTCGAGGCGAAGCGCACACTGGTCACAATCACGAGGCGATGACGATGGTGACAACTGAACGCCAAGAGGAATTGGATTCAGCGTCGATCCAATCGAAGCTGCGTTCGCCCGCCGCGTGGTCAGACGCTTCAAGTTACGCTATTGCCGACGCGACGATGTTGCGCCGAGAACTAGTCATCGGCTACACCGTCGCCGGATTCCTCGCCGCCCTCGTGCCGAACCACGTCTGGAACATTTTGTTTCTTCACGGCCACGGCTTTTGGACCAGCGCCGAGAACGCCCTCGTTGGACCACTCATCGCGGTGGTGAGTTGGGTGTGCTCGATAGGCAACGTCCCTCTCGCGGCGGCGCTATGGTCGGGCGGAATTTCATTCGGTGGCGTGATTGCTTTCATTTTCGCCGACCTCATCGCAATGCCGCTCATATTGATCTATCGCAAGTTCTACGGCTGGGAACTTACGCTTCGCCTAGTTGCTCTGTTTTACGCGGTCATGGTTATCGCAGGTTTAGTGACCGAGAGCATCTTTAGTGCGTTCGGCGGTATCCCAACACGGCGCCTCTTCAACGTTTCATCGGCGCACTTCGCGTGGAACTACACCACGTTCCTCAACATCGTCTTTCTTCTCGTCGCCGTGGGCGTCTGGTGGCTCGCAAGGAATCAAGCGCGATTCGGGGGTGGAATGGGGTACGCCATTGATCCGGTGTGTGGGATGCAAGTTCGATCGGCCGACGCACCAGCAAGCGCGACGCACGATGGTCGTACATTTCACTTCTGCTCGGATCGCTGCGGCGAGAAGTTCACCGCTGAACCTGATCGCTACGCAAAACGTGACGAACATACAGATCCGAAGGACCGCATGAGCGAACATCAAAATGGGAAGGCGGTCGATCCAGTGTGTGGCATGACCGTCGATCCCACAACAGCTGTCGCCCATCGCAACCACGATGGAAGTGATGTCTGGTTCTGTAACGTCGGGTGCGCTCAACGATTCGACGAGAATCCAAATAAGTTCCTACGATCAACGCACGATTCTC
>DAIQOO010000094.1:0-1433 GCA_036787845.1 Acidimicrobiales bacterium | reverse complement strand
GCCTGTGCCAATGTGTGGTCAATGGTCAACGTCGCCAAGTCTCTTCGTAAAGCGGTAATGCTCGAATACGTCACTATCGCCGCGTCGGCTATCGAAGGGGCGCTGGCATTACTAAGTGGCGTTCTTGCTGGATCAGTGACCCTCGTCGCATTTGGAGCGGATTCGGTCATCGAGATGCTGAGCGCACTCGTAGTCCTGGGTCGTCTTCGCGCGATGGTGCATAGTGACGACGCCGACGCGAGCAAGGATCATCGCTCTCATCGTTCGATCGCTGCGCTCTTCTTTGCCCTGGCGCTGTACGTCGTCATCGCCGCAACCGTCGCACTCGTCATCCGAGAACATCCTTCAGAGAACGTGCTGGGACTGCTCGTATGTCTCGGGTCAATGTTGTTGATGCCCGCGCTCGCACTCGCGAAGCGCACTACCTCCGTGCAACTGACCGGGAGCAACTTCTCACACGTTGCGCGCCTCATGAACGCTGACGCATCCGAGACAGCGCTGTGTGGATTCTTAAGTTTGAGCACTCTCGTCGGTGTCGTCCTCGCCAAGTGGGTGGGTTGGTGGTGGGCAGATCCGGTAGCGAGTCTCGCCGTTGTGTACCTCGCCACCCGTGAAGGTCGCGAGGCGTGGGCGTGTCTGCCGGACTGAACAACGTTGTTCAGCCATTGCTTCGTCGAGCCGCAATCCAGGTGAACGGCTGAGCGACACCCGAAGGGGTGATATGGGTCTCGCTTCGTTGTTCGACGATCTCGAAACTCCTTCCGAGCAACGCCCCTAGATCGTCGGCGCTGTACCGCTGCACCGGCAAGCCTGAGCAGAACTGTGGTCCGTCGGGCGCGAACGCCGCGAGGATGATGGCGCCGCCTCGCGCAATCGCGCGATCAAGAAGTCCTCGATAAATTGCAACCTCGCCGTGAGCGAAGAAGTGGAGAACAGCGCGGTCGTGCCATAGGTCGTACTGACGCTCTGGCTGCCACGACGCGAGATCCTGGGCGATCCACGTGACGTGGTGATCGGCTCCAACTCTATGTTGGCTGGCCGCGAGGGCCGATGCCGCGACGTCCAGCACGGTGAGGTCGGTGAAGCCCTTCAAAAGGAGCCGGTCGACGAGTCGTGACGCCCCTCCGCCTACGTCAATAACACTTTCGTCGGGTCCGACGCCGAGGACGTCGACCAGTTCCAGTGACAACGTTGGTTCATCTTGAAACCAACTGAGAGAGTCGTCCGCGCGACCTTCGTACACGGCGTCCCAATGTTGTTGGCGTTCGCTAGGCAGAGAGAATCCTCGCAACGTCTTTCAACCGTTCCGGAACGACGTGCCCCCGGATCCAGCGACCTCGTTTCTCTCCTTCGATGAGGCCAGCTTCGGCGAACACTCTGGTGTGGTGCGAAATGGTGGGCTGACTCTTCTCGAGGGGACCTTCGAGCGCACA
>DAIQOO010000229.1:0-1789 GCA_036787845.1 Acidimicrobiales bacterium | reverse complement strand
ATGTCGCGACTCATATGTGAACAAGGTCGTGAACCTGGACACCTCCAGCCGCACTGACTAATGAGGCCCTCAGGTTATCCAAGGGATGGGGTCCACTTCATGCTATTAACTAAAGGATGGTGATCCAGCTCGAAGACGTAACGAGGTCATATCAATTCGGCGATGAGAAATTTAATGCCCTTGACCGGGTAAATCTTAAAATTGATAAAGGAGAATTTGTCGCAATCACCGGTCCTTCGGGCTCGGGTAAATCGACACTCGCCAATGTGATCAGTGGTCTTGATCGAGCCACAAATGGTCGGGTCATTGTCGACAATAACGACCTCTCCAAACTCTCCGATCGAGAGATTTCGCTGTTTCGAAACAAGACGATTGGATTCATATTTCAGTCCTTCAATTTGAAAGCCGATAGCACTGCACTCGAGAATGTCATGTTGCCGTTGATCTTTTCAAAGATGCCTCCCCGCGAACGCAAGGCAAGAGCCATTGAGTGCTTGGCCCAGGTTGACTTGCACGATCGAGCCAACCATCGTCCTAGCCAACTCTCGGGTGGCCAACGCCAGCGGGTCGCCGTGGCGCGGGCACTGGCCACCCGACCAATGCTGCTCGTCGCCGACGAGCCCACGGGCAACCTCGACAGTGAACACGGCAAGGAGATTCTCCGACTCCTGGAGGACCTGAATGGGGCGGGCATTACTTTGCTCGTCATCTCCCACGATGAATCGGTGGCCTCCAGGGCCGGGCGCGTCATCGAGGTTCGCGATGGTCGAGTCAGTAACCGCGGTGTCCGATGAGGTGGCGCGACTACCTGGCGTTGTCGATGCGCAGTCTTCGCCGATCGCGACTTCGCTCCTTCTTGACGATCTTTGCCATCGTGATCGGGGCCACGGGTATCACGATCATGTTGACCTTCGTTACCACCTTGAAGAGTTACGTGGTCACTCAGTTCACCCAGACCGGCGAGGTCCGTCAAATCCAAGTGGGCCAAGTGCACAGTCTCTCCTGGAGTAGTAGCAATAACGGTGGCAACCAGGGGAGGTCCGGAGGCAAGATCGTCACGCCCAGTATCGAGTCCGCGGTCGCCGCGATTCCTCACGTGGTGGGCGTCACGGCGCAGTTCAGCAGTTACGGAGGCGGAGGCGGCATCCAGATCCAGTACGTGGCGTACGGCTCCAAGAAGCTTCAAGCCAACAACATCAACGCATTCGAGACCAACGGGGCCATTGAGTTGCCACTCGTCGCCGGCCGTAACTTTCAAGCGTCCGATCATGCGGGTGTCATCATGCTGTCTCAGGACTACGCCCATGCGTTGGGATTCAGCGGGAACGGAGCTGGCGCCGTGGGCAAGACCCTGGACTTGCACACCAACCAGGGCTACACCGGCGCTGGGGCCACACTGCCCGATGTCCTCCCGCCTCAGCAGCAGTGCTCGCAAGGACAAAACAATTGCAACGGGGGCTACACCAGTGCACTACCAGCGATCGACCTTCCGGCGCGGGTAGTCGGCATTATTAGCAAGAGCTACAACAATCAGAGCATCTACATGCCAATGACGTGGTACATCGCCATCGCCAACCAGTCACAACCGAACAACGTTCAGCCCACGGGCCAGAGCCAGGGCAATCAACCGCCCAATGGCCCGAACTACGTGCGCGGTGGCTGGACGAAGCCCTCGACGCTCGAGTTCATTAAGAATCAGGGCGGCTACAGCTCCCTGATCGCCGTGGTGGACAGCACCGACAACGTCGCCGTGACGGCCAGACGCATTAGCGCCTTGGGCATGGGAACG
>DAIQOO010000228.1:0-1804 GCA_036787845.1 Acidimicrobiales bacterium | reverse complement strand
TCTGGCGTGCGATGTTGTAAACCCAGTGGTCGACGAATATCTTCGCCGTGCACCACAATCTCGCCCAGCATTGCCATCACGGGGGCTGGGGGATGGTTGGTCGTGGTCGTTCGAGCATTGAGTCGGCGAACGATCTCCGTGGGCTCGAGCTTTGCGAGCCGATGTGCCGCGCGGTCCGCGAAGACGTCAAACTTAAAACCCGCCCCGATGAACTCCTTATAGAAATTCAGCGGCGTCTGTTCTGCCGCTGCTAGTAGGTGGCCCGCAGTGTCTTTGACGGACCAACCCTTGCACCACGAGTTCGCAGCCCACTGTTCGGGCGTCAGGGAGGCCAGGGTCTCGGCCATGCGAGCGCGCTCTTCGTGAATGTACTTCCAGGTATCGGCAGATTTCATACGACTACCTCGCTGTTCTTGCTAAAAGTCAGTAGTTCCCGTGACGTTGTTGAACCTACTCTTCACCAACGCCGAGTGCTCAAGAGAGATTGGCGTTTGACTCCCAGGATCTGGATCCCGTGATTTGGCCGAGGACTGACGGCCGTAACTGTCCCTTCGATTGCGTCGTCAACGGCTGACTACTTCGTTCCGACGCGCAGCGCTCCCTGGGGACTCGAGTGAAGTCGCACGGGACCGTCGCTGGTGACGAGCAGACATTCGCCCGTTTGGACGCCAGCTTTGTGGTCAGTCGTGACGACGTTGGGCTGGACGACCAACATCATTCCTTCTTCCAACACCATGTCCGGCACTGGCTCATTGATTCGGCTCTTCGAGCCAAGAATTGGCGCGAGGTAACCGCCGCCATAACCGTGGACCAGATCGTCGAAGGTGGTGAAGCCCGCGTCCTCGATGACGATCGAGGCTTCAACGAGTTCTGAAACGTGAGTACCCGGAACTAAGCATCGAGAGATTGCGAGATAGGCAGCATTCGCCACGTCGTGGAGATCTTGAAAGAGTGGCGAGAAATCTTCGTCAATGCTGAAGGTTCGAAGTACCTGACCGCCATAGTCGAAGAAGTTCGTCGTGATCTCGGTGCTCAGAACGTCGCCGCTTTGCACGACGCGAGTCGAGGGATGTTGTCGGGGCACGCAGTACTGGGGATTGGACATCGCGTTGAGTGCAAAGTAGTGGATGCCGTTAATGCCGCCGTAACCGTGGTACGCGCTCTCAACAACGCCAACGAGGTCGCGTTCACTCAATCCGGGGCGAAGTTGTGTCGTGAGTGCTGCAATCGAGAGGTCGGCGAGTCGCGCGCCGAGGCGAAACCAGACAAGTTCTTCTTGTGACTTGATGAGACGAAGTCGGTTGTAGCCGGGGTTGAGGTCAACGACGGGTCCGAAAACCGCCTCGAGTGTTCGAACGCCCGCCAGCGGAAGCGGGCCCATGACGCCAACGCTGCCTTGGGGAGCTCCGCGACGTCGCAGTTCTTCGATCGACGAGTTAATAGTTGACGCGCCACCCCATTGCACCGTGGCGTCACTGGCGAGTTTCGTCGCGAGGGGGACGTGATTGAAGTACTGGACGAGCAGCGTGTCGCGGTCGCCGGGCGAAACGACGAGTTGCGCTTCGTTCGTGACGAGCCACTGGGACAGCCACGTCACGGCGCCGCCTCTGCCACCAGTGCCGTACATCAAAAGGTGGGTCACGGACTTTTTGGCCATGAGTTCTTCAATGGCGTGACGACGCCGCGCGATTTCCATCTCGCTAAAGCGCGGGTACTCCTGGTCCAACAGAGCGAGCAAGTCGGGCTCGAAGTGGATCGCGCTGTTCGTGTCATCCGTGGCCACGGGGCCTCCCATTTGTCTCGG
>DAIQOO010000017.1:18989-22537 GCA_036787845.1 Acidimicrobiales bacterium | reverse complement strand
AGGTGGCTCAGTTCTGGTTGGCGTTCGGCTTCGGCCTCGTCACGGCGTCAGTACTCGCGATCGCGGCAGTCGGGTTGAGCCTGCAGTTCGGTATCACGAACTACATCAACTTCGCTTACGGGGACTTCATGGCACTGGGCGCGTACCTCACGTACGCACTCAACGCGGAGTTCTTTCACGTGAGTGTGTGGATCGCGCTCGTGGGCGGCTCCATTGGCATGGGCATAATCGCCGTTCTATTGAATCGCTTCTTGCTGAGTCCCTTCGCCCGCAGGTTCGAGAAATCATTTTACGTTCTCATCGTTACGTTTGGTCTTTCGTTGATTATGTTGAACGTCCTCTACTCCATCTGGGGAGCAGACGTTCGTGCCTACAACATGACCATCGAGAAGGTTCTGCACGTCGGCCCCTTCCTCTTGACGAAGAACCAACTCATCGTCATGGCAATCTCGATCGTCTTGATGTTGCTCGTGCACGTCATGCTCAAGACCACTCGACTCGGAAAATCGATGCGCGCGATGTCCGACAACACCACGCTCGCCATGACGAGCGGTATCGACACCAAGCGCATCACTACCATTACGTGGTTCTTGTCGGGGACGTTGGCGGGACTGGCCGGTACCGTGCTCGGTATCACCGAAGGTAACTTGACACCATTCTCAGGTGAGCTGTTCCTCTTCGTTATCTTCGCCGCCGTCATCGTGGGGGGCGTCGGCAGTATTTATGGCGCGATGGCCGGTGCGGTGCTGATCGGTCTGGCGATGGAAGTTTCAGCGGTCTTCATCAACGCCTCGTACAAGTTGGACGTTGCGTTCGGCTTCTTGATTTTTACGTTGCTCTTTAGGCCGAGCGGCCTCTTCACCCGTTCCGGAGGGGCGTAACGATGTCCGCCATTTGGTACTACGTCTTCACGCTCGTTTTCTTCCTCTTCGACTATTTCATCTTGGCGATGGGCCTCAATATTCAATACGGCGAGACCGGAATCTTGAACTTCGCCTATATCGGCTTCGTGGCGTTTGGCGCCTACGTGACGGGAGTCGTGAGCATGCCCCCCGCTGGGACCTCGGGTCAGCATTACATCCTCGGTCTCAATCTGCCCTTTCCGATCAACCTTCTCATTGGCGGACTGGCGGCGAGTGCGTTGGCGTTCGTGGTGGCGCTGATTACGCTGCGTCGTCTTCGCACGGACTACTTGGCGATGGTGCTGATTTCGATCTCGTTGGTGCTGTACGACATCTCCAACAACTTCGTCCCACTGTTCAACGGGGCCGACGGTCTCTACAACGTTCCAGAGCCCTTCGCGAGCGTCTTCAAACTCACGGTGAACTCCTTCGTGCCGTTCTTTGCGGGCGTCGCCGGCGTCATAGCTCTCATCATGTGGGCCGTAATGAGCCGCATCACGCGCTCACCACTTGGACGAACGTTTCGCGCCATTCGTGACGACCCCGGTGTCGCCGCAGCGCTCGGCAAGGGCGTCTTTCGCTACCAATTAACGTCGATGTTGATCGGCTCCTTCTACGCCGGCGTTGGTGGTGGGCTGATCATCCAATTCGGTGGCTCGTTTAACCCCTCGGCGTGGCTGCCGGGTGAGACCTTCGTCATCTTTGCCGTGATCATCGTGGGTGGTGTTGGCAACAACATCGGTCTCATCGTGGGTGCGCTCCTCGTCGAAACGTTGCTCGTTCACTTGCCAGCGTTTCTGCCAGCAATACCTGGACATCCACAGCTCATTCAGTACATCGACGCGATGCTGATCGGTGTACTGCTCATGGTGATGCTCTGGTTCCGACCACAAGGCATGGTTCCCGAGCGCTTGCGCAAGAGCAAGTTCCTCCTTCCCGACATGGCAACGCCAAGTGGCGCGAAGGTACTGCCCTCGATGTCGACGGCCGCCACTGCCGCTGAAGCGCCAAATGCCGAGCCGGCGCACTCCATTGATGAAGAGGACGCACGATGACCCCCCGTGCCAAGGCCCATCCAGTGCTCGACGTGACGAGCGATCCGATTCTGCGTGTCGAGAACATCACCAAGTCGTTTCTAGGCGTGAACGCGCTGAACGGCGCGACGTTCGATGTTCCTAAAAACAAGATCACGGCGCTCATTGGACCCAACGGCGCGGGTAAGACCACCCTCGTCAACATCCTTTCGGGTGCGATGAAGAGCGATTCGGGCAAGACGTACCTCGGCTCGGTGGACGTGACCAATTGGGAAAGCTACAAGATTGCTCGCTTGGGCCTCATGCGGACGTTTCAGTTGTCGCGCGAACTTGGCGGCCTCACGGTTCTAGAGAATCTGCTCGTCGCACCAAAGGTGCAAGCGGGCGAGTCCCTCGTCAACATCTTCTTTCGCCCGCGACTACTGCGCCGTGAAGAGCGCCAGAACGTGGAGCGCGCGACGGAGATTCTTGCCACGTATGGGCTGTACGAACTTCGCGACAACCGTGCGCGCGAGCTCTCGGGGGGCCAGAAGAAGCTGCTCGAGATCTCGAGGGGCGTCATGGCCGCACCGACGATTTTCTTGCTCGACGAACCAATGGCGGGTGTCAACCCGGCGCTGATTGAGCGCATCGGTGGCTATATCCTCGACATGAAGAGCCAAGGCATGACGGTGTTGATGGTGGAGCACAACCTCAACGTCGTTGAAAAGATCTGTGACTTCGTGATCGTTTTGGCCGAAGGTCGCACGCTCGCGACTGGTCGACTGAGCGAACTACGGGCCAACAAAGAGGTCGTCCAGGCGTATCTAGGAGAGGTCATCAGTGCCAGCACTACTAACTGAGAATCTGACGTCTGGTTACGGACGTCAAATCATCATCAGCGACATCTCACTGTCCGCTGAAGTTGGCACCATTACGACGATCATCGGGCCGAATGGCGCTGGTAAGTCCACGTTCGCCAAGACCCTCGTTGGCATCTTGCACCCCACCAAGGGGCGCGTCGTCGTCAACGACGTCGACATCACCAAGATGCCGGGTCACCTCATTCCGCGAAACGGTCTGGTGTACGTGCCACAGAACGACAACATCTTCGCGTCCTTGACGGTGAATGAGAACCTCGAAGTCGGCGGTTTCGCCGTCAAGGGCAATACCGACGAGCGCTTGGAAGAGATTCTCAATATCTTCACCGACCTGAAAAAAGCTCGCGACAAGAAGGCCGGTCTGCTTTCGGGTGGTCAGCAGAACTTGCTCGCGATCGCGCGCTCGCTCATGGTCGATCCGACGGTCATGGTCTTGGACGAGCCGACGGCCGGTCTCTCGCCCGCTTATACCGACGTCGTGTGGAATCAGATCGACCTCATCACCAAATCGGGTACCGCAGTGTTGGTCGTAGAACAGAACGTCGAACGCGCGATCAAGCACTCTGACTTCGTGCACATTTTCATTGCCGGCACCAATCACGTGCATGGTCCGGCATCTGAGATTGCCGAACTTGACCTGGCTGCCATATTCCTTGGTCGCGCGGGGGCAACACATTCGTAAAGGTGGGAAATTCCCGCAAGCTTGAAGTAAATCAAAAAATGAAAGAAGGGGGAAGTACCGAATGAAATTA
>DAIQOO010000017.1:13015-18889 GCA_036787845.1 Acidimicrobiales bacterium | reverse complement strand
TTGGGCCGTTCTCACCAACGATCGAAGCGGTCATTGGTCAGTTCAAGGCGAACAACGTGGTTGACATGATGGTGGGTGGTCTTACGACCCTCGACAACATGAACTACCCGTTCGTGTTCCGCACCTCGTCGTCCGACTCAAATGAGGCGATCGCGATGGCGCAGTACGCAATCAGCAAGGGCTGGAAGACGGCGTCGTTCATCTTTGACAACTCGTCGAACTCACAGGGCTTCATCGCGCCCCTCAAGGCTGCCTACCAGGCACTTGGCGGCACGGTGCAACAGAACATCACGTTGACCCCTGGTCAGTCGTCCTACAGCTCAGAGTTGACGTCGGCATTTGCTGGTAAGCCGCAGGTCATCTTTGACTCGATGGACACCCAGACGGCAGCGACGTTGTTCGCTGATGGTCAGCAGTTGGGTTACATGACGACGCAATGGATCGGTGACGACTTGCAGTCGGCGCCAAATGGTTCCTACGCGAAGTCCTTTGGCCCCACCGCGTCAACGAACCTAACGGCAGCGCTTCCCGCGACGCCAACGACGGCGAATAGCGCCTACAACCACTTCCTCGCTGACTACCAGCAGGTGTGGAAGACGACGACTATTTTGCCCACGACGTTCAACGAGTACGACTCGATTGTTATCTCGTCGCTCGCGATGACGATGGCGAAGTCCACCGACCCGAAGGTCTGGGTCAAGGACGTCATGAAGGTTTCGGACCCACCGGGCACGATCTGTGGCACGTACGCAAGTTGCGTCAAGCTCATTAAGGCGGGTAAGCAGATCAACTACAACGGCGCTGCCGGAGACGATGACTTCAACAAGTTCCACAACGTCTTCAGCGGTTTCCAGATGCTGGGCTTCGACTCGTCGCTGAACAACGTCTCGAGGGCGTACGTCACGCCAGCCCAGTTGGCCGTCGTGGTCGCCAAGGAAGGTTAATCACCTAGTACGCAGTTGATTTCTTGGTGGGGGATGGCCAGCGGTTACACCGCTGGCCATCCCACGCTGAGTCGCCTGCATGGCGAAAGGCTGATTATTTCGTTTGATGTGCAAGACGTGCGCTGACACTATGCAGATCCAATTAGCGCCTGACCTTTGCTGACGCCAGGCCATCCCGTAAGGAACGAATCGTGACTGAACTGCTGGGTGGGATCCGAGTGCTCGACCTAACCACGGTGTTAGCGGGACCATTCGGGGCCTACCAGTTGAGCCTGATGGGCGCGGACGTTACCAAGATTGAAATCCCCATTACTGGCGACCTCTCGAGAGACTTCGGCGAGGACGAGGGCCTTAAGGCCGCCTCCATGGGTCCTTCCTTTATTGCGCAAAATTCCGGCAAGCGTTCGATCACTCTCAATCTCAAGAGCCCGCAAGGTGGCGAGGTCTTTGAGCGGCTACTTCGCTCGGCCGACGTGCTCTTAGAAAACATGCGACCGGGGGTTCTGGCTCGCCTGGGCTTCTCGTGGGAGCGAATCCACGAAATCAACCCCAACATCATCTACTGCGCCGTATCGGGTTTTGGTCAGACCGGACCTCTCGCTGAGCGCACGGCGTACGACCAAATAATCCAGGGTTTTGCCGGTATGGCCTCGGTCACGGGCCTCGCGGAAAGCGGTCCAGTTCGTGTTGGCTTTCCCGTCTGTGACGCACTCGGTGGTTACGTTGCCGCGATGGCGATCTGCGCGGCGCTCGTGGGTCGCGCGAAGGGCGACGAAGGTTGTTTTCTCGACGTGTCGATGCTCGAGGCGGCACTCACGTCAATGACGTGGGTGATCTCTGAACAGCTCATCAGTGGTCGCGACGCCGTGCGTCACGGCAACGACAACGCCGCGTCGTCGCCCTCTGGCACCTTTCAAGCTAGCGACGGACCGATCAATATCGCCACCAACACACAAAAGCAGTTCGAAGCGCTGTGTGAGGCATGCGGTCGCGTGGATCTCATCGCTGACTCTCGCTTTCTCAATCGCGCAGAGCGCAAGAATCATCGCGCTGAACTCTCGGCAGAGTTGGACGCAGCACTTGGCGCGCGACGCTCAGAAGAATGGGAAAAACTGCTCGCTGACGTGAGTGTGCCCGCGGGTCGACTGTTGAATGTTGATCAAGCTCTACACCAAGAGCAGATCAACGTTCGTGGACTCGTGCACGACGTAGAGATCGGCCTTGAGGGCCGAGACAGCGTCCAAGTACTCGGCAGTGGCGTGCACGTGAACGGCGAGACACTTTCGCCGTCGTCACCACCACCGCGACTCGGACAACACACGAACGAAATACTGAGTGAACTCGGCTACACGAATGAAGAGATTGACAACTTACGTGAGCAACAAGCCATCTAATGTCGCCAAGAACTGGAATGCTGTAGTGAGAAGAGGGGGAGAGGGTTGACGCGCCAGGACGGCTATCCGACGGTCGAGATCATCGAAGAAGGCATGCGTGAAGGCATGCAGATCGAGAGTGCGTCGATCACGGTGGAGAGCAAGGTCAGGCTGCTAGACGCGCTCTCGGCGACGGGTTTATCGACCATCGTCGTTGGATCCTTCGTCAGTCCGAAATGGACGCCACAGATGGCGAACATCGATGAAGTAGTCCAACGTTTCACGCCAGTACCGGGCGTCAACTACACCGCCCTGGCCCTCAACGATCGCGGTCGCGAGCGCATGGCTCCGTACATGCCGCCGCTCGTTGAGTCCAAAGAGTATCCGCGCACCTTCGTCCACCTCTGTGACGTATTCGTGCGACGCAACACCAACCGGTCACAAGCTGAGGAGATTGCCCTGTGGCCCGGGGTCATCGAGCACGTCGTGAAGTCCGGTGCCAAGGGCGCCGGTATCGCGATTAACGCCGCGTGGGGATCGAACTGGCTCGGTCCGTTCGACGAGACGTATCGCATGGAGATGCTCACTCGCCAACACGATCTTTGGACCCAGGCCGGCATCACGGTCGACAAGGTATGGATCGGTGACCCCATGGCCTGGAACATGCCGAACCAAGTGGCGTCGCAGTTGCGAGCGATTCAAGACAAGTGGCCGGACATCAAGCGGTTCCACCTTCACTTGCACGACGCTCGCGGTACGGCGATGCTGTCGGCCTATGAGGCACTGAAAGTCCTCGACCACGACCAAACACTGGTCCTCGACACGTCAATTGGCGGCATGGGTGGCTGTCCTTACGGCGGTCACGGTCGAATGACGCGCATGATCCCGACCGAAGACCTCGTCGATCTGTTGCACGAGCTAGGTATCTCGACGGGTATCGACCTCGCGAAACTCATTGAAGCGGGGCTACTCGCCGAAGAGGTCGTGGGCCACTCGTTGTGGGGACACGTCACGAAAGCCGGTCCTCGACCCAGAGGCGCGACGCTCTATCCAATGGATATGCCTTTCATCGAGACCGAAGAACAGGCGCAACATTTCCGCCTGGGTCCCATCGCCTACGAAGGCGCGCGCTCACCATGGTCCGAACCCATCGTGTCGCCCGCTAGAAATGAACTGTCACCTGACGAGAAGGAACCACGTGGCGAGCGTTGAGTACTCGGCGAACACCACGCTGGCGCAGGTGGATCGACGAATGGCGGGCGCAACCTAATGGCGGCCGTCAATCGGATCACGAACTCGAGCTCGATGCGCTCTTTAGAGCGCACGTTCGAAATACTTGAAATCCTTCGACAGAGCCGCGTCCCAATGCGCCTGACGGACATTGCGTTGGAGTCGGGGATTCACCTCGCGACAACGCAACGGATCCTTAGCGTCATGTTGCAGTACGGCTACGTAAGTCAAGAGCGCTACGGCTACACGGTGGGCGTGACGTCAGTGATGAACGCCTTCGCGTTTCACGTCACCAACAGCTTGAGCCAGATAACGCAACCGATCTTGCAAGAGCTGACGGCCGCGAGTGACCTGATGTCCTCGCTGTCCGTTCGCGTCGACAACGAGCAGGTTGTGGTGCAGCGCGTGGAAGGCACCGCGCCGCTTCGCTACCTCTTGCCCGTGGGTGAAGCAACACCTCTCTACTTGGGTGGAGCGAGGATCTTCGCCGCGGCCCTCTCGCCCGAGGATTTGACGACGTTCCTCGACGAGATTCCAGAGATTCGATTGGCGAGCGGACAAATCGTCACCCAACAAGAGTTGGTCAACAGCCTCAAGGAGATACGCGACGTGGGCTACGTCTACAGCAATAGCGAACGCGATCTCGGATCCGCTTCAGTGGCTGTTCCTATAATCAGCCAAGAGGGAACGCTCGTTGCGTCATTGCAGGTGTCGGGACG
The DNA here is from genome assembly GCA_036787845.1 of Acidimicrobiales bacterium. Classification (GTDB taxonomy): domain Bacteria; phylum Actinomycetota; class Acidimicrobiia; order Acidimicrobiales; family RAAP-2; genus RAAP-2. The sequence continues at coordinate 14,623 of DAIQOO010000017.1, read as the reverse complement.
CGCCACGGACATCGACGACGAAAAAGTTGAGTGGTGCATTCTTGAGTTGAAGCGCGCAAGTGCCGCCATTACCAAGCGACTCCCATGACGAAGTGTGTGACATTTCGTGACGTGTGAGCAATATCTGTAACCCTCTAAAGTCCTGATATAACTCGGGATAACGGCCAAAAGGAATCAAATGATCGATCACAAAGTGCGCGTCTATAAGAGCGACGAGGACCTCCCTCGCGAAGGCCAACTGGCGTGGAAGATCGCTGAAGTTGCGGTTGACCCAGTTGAGGTAACGAACGACGTCACCAACATGGTGATTAACCGCGTCATCGATAACGCGGCGGTCGCCGCCGCGTCAATTGTTCGAAGCCCCGTTGTCGCGGCGCGAGCACAAGCCACTCGACACCCTTTCTCGCCGGGGAGCACGGTCATGGGCACGACGAGAGACATTCGCGTGTCTCCTGAGTGGGCAGCGTGGGCGAACGGAGTCGCCGTGCGTGAACTGGACTTTCACGACACCTTTTTGGCGGCTGAGTATTCGCACCCCGGGGACAACATTCCCCCCATCGTCGCGGTGGCTCAACACGCGGGCGTCAGTCGCAATTTGACCGGCGCGCAGGTAGTGCGAGCAATCGCCACGGCCTATGAGATTCAAATCAACTTGGCTCGCACCATCAGCCTGCACGAACACAAGATCGACCACGTCGCGCACTTAGGACCCAGTGTCGCGGCGGGACTCGGCACACTGCTCGGTCTTGATGAGGAGACGATCTACCAAGCGATTGGTCAAGCACTCCACACGACGACGTCCACTCGGCAGTCGCGCAAGGGCGAGATTTCCACGTGGAAGGCGTACGCCCCGGCGTTCGCCGGCAAGGTCGCCATCGAAGCCGTTGACCGCGCAATGCGAGGTCAGACGTCGCCGGCGCCGATCTACGAAGGGGAAGACGGCGTTATCGCGTGGCTTCTTGACGGTCCCCAAGGCGCTTACACCGTCTCGCTGCCGGCATACGGCGAGCCCAAGGGCGCCATTCTTGAAAGCTTCACGAAAGAGCACTCCGCTGAGTACCAGGCACAGGCGTGGATCGATCTTGCGCGCAAGCTCCACAACGAGCACCCAGACTTGCTCGACGGACGTCGTATTGCGAGCATCGTCATCCACTCCTCGTATCACACGCACTTCGTCATCGGCTCTGGTGCGAACGATCCGCAGAAGTACGACCCCAACGCGTCGAGGGAGACGCTCGACCACTCGTTGCCCTACATATTTGCGGTGGCGTTCCAAGACGGGTCCTGGCACCACGTTGACTCGTACTCTCACGAGCGAGCGACGCGCGCCGACACGGTCCAACTGTGGAAAAAGGTCACCACGGTGGAAGACCCCGAGTGGTCCCGTCGGTATCTCTCCGTTGACCCCAGAGAGAAGGCGTACGGCGGAAGAGTCGAGATTGTCCTCACTGACGGTACGACGATTGTCGATGAGATCGCGCTTCCCGACGCGCACCCCCTCGGGGCGCGGCCCTTTGGGCGTGAGCAGTACATTGAAAAGTTCCGCTCGTTGGCTACTGACGTCCTCGAGGACCAAGAGATCGAGCGTTTTCTCGCGGCCGCCCAGCG
>DAIQOO010000017.1:7515-12915 GCA_036787845.1 Acidimicrobiales bacterium | reverse complement strand
GGTGTGTACGTGTCCGGCGCGGTGCTCGCCGCGGATCTCGGTCTTCCCGACATTGGACTCACTACCTTGAGTGAAGTCGCGACCAGAAGTAGCCAGATTGCGCGCGTCACCGACCTCCCGACACTGGTCGACGCCGACACTGGGTTTGGCGAGCCGATGAACGTCGCACGAACCGTGCAGATACTCGAAGACGCTGGAGTCTCAGGACTGCACATTGAAGACCAGGTCAATCCAAAACGATGTGGTCACCTCGACGGGAAGCAAGTGGTCGATGAAGGAACGGCGATTCGACGAATCAGGGCCGCGGTGACGGCTCGCCGTGATTCGAATCTGCTCGTTTTTGCACGAACCGACATCCGGGCCGTTGACGGTCTTGGCGCCGCCGTTGACCGGGTCCGGGCCTTGGTCGAAGCAGGTGCTGACGCGGTCTTTCCCGAAGCGATGATCGACCTTCACGAATTCGAGGCAATTCGCGCGGCGGTCGACGTGCCGATCTTGGCGAACATGACGGAGTTCGGCAAGAGTGAACTGTTCACCACGAGCCAACTGGCAAGCGTCGGCATCAACATCGTGATCTTTCCGGTGTCGCTGTTGCGTCTCGCGATGGGCGCCGCCAGTCGCGCTCTGGACACCATTCGAAGCGACGGCGGTCTTACCTCGATGCTCGGTGAGATGCAAACTCGCGCCGACCTCTATGAGCTGCTCGACTACGAGGCGTACAACGCGTACGACTCGTCAATCTTCAACTTTGACGTGCCGCGCTAAGCGTGCACTCGTCCCGGCATCCATACGCGACCGTCGAACAAGCGCCGTGCCGTACGGTAAAACGAACCGGTACGCGCGACCCATTGGCCGTTTTCAAATTGAACGTCAGCGCCGACGTTCAAGATTCCTGACGGCATCCCTAGGCGAAGCTCATTCTGCGCGGACGACGAACGCAACTGCGCGACGACGGATCCGTCGATTCGAGCCGCCACCGCGGTGCAGAGCGACACGGTCAGTGGGAGCGCGCGGTGAGGCTGACCGTGAGAAAGGGCACGGGCGACGAGGTCGACGTCGCCTCGTCCAATGATTGCGCCTGAAAGGGTGGGAGAGTTTTTCGCTGGGCTGACGACACAGATGAACGGCACGCTGGTGACGCGAGACGCGCTTTCACTATCGGGCGCAATACCCATTCGCACCGACGCCTGACGTCGAATCGCTTCGAGCAACGCCAGTATGTCGGGGCGCGCCTCAAGCTCATCGGGTAACTCGAGGCCGGTGAGTCCGACGTCGCTGGCTTGAACGAAGACCGTCGCGTTGGCGGCGTCGACGAGCGACGCCCGGATAGTGCCAAATCCTGGAACGTCCAGTTGATCGACGACCTGGCCGCTTGGCAGCAATTTTCCAGTCGTCGCACCGCCGGGTTCCATGAAGTCGAGGCGAATCGGTGCGCCGGACCCGCTGACGCCGGGGATGACCAGATCACCGTCATAGCGCGTCGTCGCGTTGTCGACGGGGAACGTGGCGTGAATCAACTTGCTCGTGTTGGTGTTGTAGATGCGCACGATCGCAGAGTCGCTGAGTGCGTCGACGAGCTGCTCGTCGACGGCAAAGGGGCCAACAGCCGAACTCATGTTGCCGCAGTTGCTCTTGTAGTCGACGCGCGCCTCTTTGATCATCACTTGAGCAAAGGTGTAGTCGATGTCCGCGTCGGGTCGATTTGAAGGTTCAAGTACGCAGACTTTCGATAGCGATGACACGCCGCCGCCCATTCCGTTCAACTGGCGCCCGTAGGGATCAGGTGAGGCCATCGCCGCGCAGAAAATTGGCGCCCAGTCGTCTTGGTGTGACGGCAGATCTCTGGCGTGAAACATCAGCGCTTTGCTCGTGCCCCCTCGCATGAAAACGGCCGGAATCGATTGTTGGTTCATGGCGTCATCCTCGCCTCGGTGCGGTGTCAGCGACCATGTCGCTCGAACAAGCCTGGCGTCAATCCTTCGACGTCGAGCATTGCTTGGGGTATTTCTATGTTCAGTTCATCCAAGTGACCTGGAGCGAGTGTCGCCAGCCCTAACGCCGCAGCTAGGAAGCGCTCCTGCTCGTCGCTCGTGACGGTTGGATCCGCCAATTCGTGGAATTTTTGTACATAGTTCTCGCGTGCGAAAGGCTTCGCGCCGCGCGGGTGCGCGTCAGCGACTTCGATCTCGTCTTCAAGGGTGCTGCCGTCTCGAAGCGTAACGACGACTCGTCCACCGAACGCCCGTTTGTCGGGGTCGGGTTCGTGATACTTGCGGTCCCATTCGTCGTCTTCGACGGTGCGGATCTTCTGCCACAGTTCAATCGTCGCGGGTCGCTGGGCCCGCTCGGGCGAATAGCTGTCCACGTGATGCCAGCGTCCGTCCTCGAGCGCCACTGCAAAGATGTACATAAGGCTGTGGTCCAGCGTCTCTCGACTCGCGTGCGGACGGTACTTTTGTGGATCGCCGGCGCCGCTGCCGATAATGCGATGCGTGTGGTGGCTGGTGTGGATGACGATCTCGGTGACGTCAGCGAGATTACTGACGCGCTGGCGCAATCGAAACGCCAAGTCGATCCACGGCTGGGCTTGAATCTCGGCTGAATACGCCTTCGTGTAGGTCTCCATAATGGCGCGCTTGGATTCGCCGGGCTCTGGCAACGACACCGTGTACTCGGCCTCGGGACCATCAAGCATCCACGCAATGATGCTGTCATCACCTTCATAGATCGGGGCTGGTGACGTCTCGCCGCGCATCGCGCGGTCGACCGCTTCGACCGCCAATTTGCCAGCGTGGGCTGGAGCGTTGGCCTTCCACGTCGAGATCGCACCCTTGCGAGATTGGCGCGTCGTCACCGTCACGTGTACGACGTGATTGATTGCTTGATACGTCGTCTCAATGGGTAAGCGCAACGTGGCGGCGATGCCCCCGACCATGCCAGCAGCGATATGTGGCAAGTGGTCGACGCGGTGGGTATGTAACGCAATGCCCCTCGTTAGATCGCCCGAGATCTCGTAGGCGGCAGCGATACCACGGAGAAGGTCCGTTCCGCTGGCGCCGCACTGTTGGCCCACGGCGATGATCGAGGGGATCATGTCGCCCGGATGGTTCATGTCCTGGGCGAGGTACGTGTCGTGAAAGTCCAACTCGCGTACGGCTGTCCCGTTCGCCCACGCCGCCCATTCACACTCCACCAGCGTCGTGTTCGTCACGCCGTACAAAGTGGCGCCGCCAGCATGGGGATGAGCGAGTGCTTGAGCACGGGCGTTGGCCACGGGGGGGCGAAGTAGACCAGCCACGGCGACGCCGGTGTTGTCGATGACCCGGTTCACGATCATCTCTTGGACGTCAGTGTCAATTGGTGCGTCGTCACTCGCGACCTCCGCCAATTTCCACGCCAAGGACTCTGATCGATCATGGGTTTCAGAACTCTTGAAGACTCGAACTGGGTGCTGACGCACGGGCACTCCTCAACGTTGCTGACGACGTGTGAACTCACTTCTATTCGGACGGACGTATCGTAGTATAATATTTAGTTAAGTGAACTAATGGAAACAGTAACCACGAACCAAACGGCAGCTCGTCTGCGCCAATCCATTACGCGATTGAATCGTCGACTGCGCTCCTCGGCTTTGGGCGGGATTTCACCAACGCAGGCGTCGATGCTGGGATCGGTTGACGTATTGCAGAATCCAACTCTCGGTGATTTGGCAGTTGCCGAACAGATTCAACCGCCCTCGGTCACCGTGATCGTGCGGGGTCTTGAATCGGCTGGTCTCATCACACGGAGGGTCGACGCCGATGATCGTCGAAACGTTCGCGTTCGCACGACGGCGCTGGGTCGTAAAGAAATGGCACAGATTCGTCGCCGGAAGACCGAGTTCTTAGAACGCCGCTTGGCTGTCCTTTCCGAAGTGGACCAACACACCGCCGAAATAGTCGCTTCGTTTCTCGAGACACTGTTGGAAGACGAGTGAGCGGTTCAACGAACCGCTCAAACACGACGTTCGCGGCACTTCGCGTAAGAAACTTCCGCCTGTACATGATCGGCCAGATGATCTCGGTGTCGGGTACGTGGATGCAAGCCGTTGCCCAGGGTTGGTTGGTGTTGCAACTCACGGGATCGCCCGTCGGGCTGGGTGTCGCCGTCGCTCTTCAGTATCTACCAACGATGTTCTTTGGCTTCTACGGCGGACTCGTCGCCGACCGCCTCGACAAACGCAAGATCTTGTACGCCACGCAATCAGTCGCCGGCGTGCTGGCCCTCATACTGGGCATTCTCGTGACATCCCATCACGTAACCGTGATGGCCGTGTACGTGCTGGCTGGATTGCTCGGCGTCGTGAATCTCTTTGACATGCCCGCGCGCCACTCCTTCGTACAACAGATGGTTGGGCGAGAGCTCATCCCCAACGCGGTAAGTCTCAACAGTGCCTTGATGAACTCGGGACGTCTCATTGGTCCGAGTCTCGCCGCTGGTTTGATCGCCGTCGTCGGCATGGCGGTCTGTTTTTACGCCAACGCGGTGACGTACGTTGCGGTGATAGTGGCGCTGTGGATGATGCGCACCAGCGAGTTACTGCCAATGAAGTCCGTTGATCGCCAGAGGGGTCAGTTGCGACTCGGTATCAAGTATGTCGCGAGTTCGCCGTTACTTCGCAACACGATTCTGGCTGCAGCAGTCGTCGGCACCTTTGCGTTTAACTTCGCCGTGTATCTACCGCTTCTTGCTCGCGTGACGTTTCATCAACGGACGGCAACTGGGTACGGACTACTAATGGGCGCCATGGGTCTTGGCGCGGTTATCGGCGGCCTCTTTGTAGCCCACCGCTCTCGTCCAACGCCGAAATTACTCGCGACCCTCGCGTTGGGTTTTGGTGTGTTCTTGACGTTGGTTGGTATGGCGCCCTCGCTCTTCTGGGCGGAGATGGCGCTCATTCCAACGGGGGCCTTTTCGCTGGCGTTCATTTCGACGAGTAACGCGTCACTGCAAATCCATTCGTCCGAACACATGCGCGGGCGGGTCATGAGTCTCTTTGGGACGGCAGTCTTTGGCACTGTTCCCATTGGTTCACTTCTCATGGGGCTCATCATTGGCGCGACCAATCCGCGCTTTGGCATCGTCTTCAGCGCGGTACTGACCTTGGCGATCGGCGTGGGTCTGGTTGTGACGTACGGCGAGAACGTTCGAAGCACGTTAGAACTGCAAGGTGCCTACACCGACTGAGGTTTCTGTTCTCCAACTTCCGCTGATCGGTACCACCGTGCGGAGCAGCCTTCTCCCTCATCACCGCCTGGATTTCGGCTTGACAGAGATTCACTCGACGGTGTAAACAGTCACAGACAATGAGTTCCTCAGATTCGTTCTGCCGGGGAATAGTCTCGGAGAGTCGAAGGGGAT
>DAIQOO010000017.1:3718-7415 GCA_036787845.1 Acidimicrobiales bacterium | reverse complement strand
ATGAGTTCCTCAGATTCGTTCTGCCGGGGAATAGTCTCGGAGAGTCGAAGGGGATAAATGCTACGGAACCTTGTTCCTGGGTCGTTGTCGATGAGAAGGGTCCGTCGAGGACCCTTTGCTTCCGTACTCATTGTTGTGGCAGTGATAATGGCCATGTCGATGAATGCTTCATTATCAGGAGCAACTACGATTCATGGGCTGAATTCAGTTTTCGGAGATACCTCGAACTCATCAGGTTTTCCAAAGCACGTGATGATGAGCGGCCATGTGGCGACTGTCGTCAATAGTTCATCTTTTGATACTCCAGCTGCAATTTCGTCCGATGCAACAAACGTCTGGGTCGCCAATCAATTGGGGGGTACTAGCAGTCAAGGTTCGGTCGCCGAGATCAACATCGCCACGGGCGTGGTCACGGAAATTGATGATTCAACTTTAAATGGGCCCGACGCCATCTCGTCAGATGGAACCAACGTATGGGTCGCTAACCAGTATGGCGGTCCAGGGGCTCAAGGATCCGTTTCCAAGATCAACATCGCCACGGGCGTGGTCACGGAAATCAATAGTACGACGTTCAATGTTCCGGTTGGAATTTCGTCTGATGGAACCAACGTGTGGGTCGTCAATCAAAATGGCGTTACAGGCGCTAAAGGATCCGTTTCTAAGATCAACGTCGCCACGGGCGCCGTGACGGAAATCACTAGTACGACGTTCAACGTGCCCCTTCCAATAGTGTCGAACGGGACCGATGTCTGGGTCGGCAATCAATTCGGTGGAACCGGCGGTCTCGGTTCGGTCACCGAGATCAATGTCGCTACCGGCGTCGCGACGGAAATAAATAGTCCTTCTTTCAACACGGTTATAAGCCTTGCTGTGGACAACACGTACGTCTGGGCTGTCAATGCCCAAGGCGGCACTGGAGCTATAGGTTCCGTCTCCAAGATCAGCATCGCCACGGGCAAGGTCTCTGAAATCAATAGTCCCACGTTCAACGCGCCCGACGCGGTGGTGTCGAACGGTACTGACGTGTGGGTCGTCAATCAAACGGGCGGCAGCACTGGGAACGGATCACTCACTGAAGTCAACGTCGCGACCGGTGGCGCTACTGCAACGACTGACGCTTCATACTCGTCGCCGGTGGGTCTCGCCTTAACGAGCGCTGACGTATGGGTCGCCAATCAAACCGGCGGCACCAACGGTATCGGCTCAGTATCGGAGATCTCGCTCTCATCACTATCTGGGAACGGAACGACCAACATTACGGTGCCGGGTCCTCCAACTGGACTTCGCGCGACTGCCGGCGTCGGCTCGGTGAGATTGAGTTGGAGGGCACCCTCGTCAAATGGTGGTTCGTCAATCACGAGCTACGTCGTCACGGCACAACCTGGCGGCAAGAAGTGCACGACGACAAAAACCTCGTGCACCATCACCGGGCTTAGGAGCGGAGTCTCGTATTCCTTCACCGTCGTGGCAAGAAATCAACAGGGCCCCAGCAAACGGTCAAGTGCCTCCAACAAAGTCACGCCGAAGCGCAAGCCGCCAACGAGGGCTTGAACTGGGACCGCGCCCCGGCAACCGCCCAGAACGCGAATCCCCCTGAGGTACTCCTCGCCGCCTGACGTCCAATCGCTTCATTTCCACATTGGTGAAACGGTGCCGGGTGCCACCTTGTACTGTCTCCCGGTGCTCATATTTATGAAAACTCGAGCCCATCGCCAGTTTTTAGCGCCAGACGATTTGCGTGGGGTTCTTAGACGTCAAACATCCCTGCCGGCTACGCGAGGACGTCATCAATGAATTGCCACCACGATTGCTCTCCGGCAGCATCTTGTTCCACGAGGTGTAGTTGAATGAACGCTGCAGCAATGGCTAGATCAGATGGAGTAGACGAAGGTTGTCCGACACTTCGAAGTAAGCACGTCGCTTGAATGACGTTTGTCAGAGCCGTGAGCTGGCGTCGGAACGTTGCGTCCGAGATCGCTTGGTCCTCGATTGTTTTCAACAGATTCACCTCAAGTCGCTCGAGGGCGTGAAGAACCTGATCAACGTGAGGCTCCGCTGACGCCACCGTTAGCGACAGCTCGCTCTTCACCCACTCGATTACCACGTCCAATAGACCCAGTCGTACACAGTCACGGCGCACTTGGGCGCAGAGTACGTTGTGCGTCCCTTCCCAGCTCTCAAAGACCACCGCGTCGCGGTAAAGACGCGGCATCGGTGAGAAGTCTTCAATCGTGCCGTTCCCGCCCAGGACTTCGATGCCCCGGTGCACGACGTCAGAGGCCGCGATTGACGTGACGTACTTATTGGCGTTGACGAGAAATCGGTGGACGCCAAGGTCTTCACTCGTCGCAATTCCTTCGTCAATCTTGGCGACCAGTTCGGTGAGGGCCATCGTGGAAGCGAGTGCGGCGGCGGTTTCAATCTTCATCACGGCCAACTGCTCACGCACCGCCAGAAATGAGTCAATAGGCGCGCCAAAAGCCTGGCGGTGTTGGGCGAAACTCGACGCCTCCAGATACGCGCGACTCATGATGCCCGTGGATCCAACGGCGTTCAGCCAGCGTGAGGTGTTCAACAGTTCAGAGACCGCGATGTTGAAGCCTTCGTCCACTTCGCCAATCGGCCACGCGAGGGCGTCCTCGAAGTCAATCTCTGCGGACGCAAGTGCTCTCGTACCGAGTTTGTCCTTCAATCGCCGAATGCGAAAGCCGTTCGGCGTGACGCCGTCGAGAGAACGCGGAACGAGGAAGCACGCGAGTCCTTTGGTGCCACTCGGCGCACCGTCGGGTCGAGCGGTGAGGGCAAAGAGATCGGCGTCGGCGACCGAGCAGAACCATTTTTCGCCGCTGACCCTCCACGCGCCAGCAATCTCGGTGTCGGGCGTTGCGCTGGTGACGTTGGCGCCCACGTCGGATCCGCCTTGCACCTCGGTAAGAAACTGTGAACCGCGCAGCGCCACTGCGGCGTCATTCGTGGCCAGTCCCTCGAGGTAGCGGTCCTTGATCGCCGTCGTCGCTCGATGTTCGAGGGCGCGGCGAAGTCCCATGGTGCAGACGATGGGACAGGCCTGGCCGCCTTCGCCAACGTGTGACAAAAGGAAAAACAGCCCGGCCACTTCGAAGGCGCCGTCAAAGTTGAGTGGCGTCGCGAGAATGCCCGACGCCCACGCCGCTCGCGCCGCGACGTCGTGCGCCGGGTGAAATTCAATCTCCTCGACGTGTTGGCCTAACTCGTCGTAGGGATGGTGTTTTGGAAACTCTCGGCTTTGCTCGAGCGTTTGTACCGCCGGTTCGATGACGCCCACGACGTCGGCGCCAAAGGAAGTCAAGCGTTCTCGTAGTGCGGGCGTAAAACGCGGCCCCATTCGCAGCTCCATCGCCGACGACAAGTGAGGAACGGCCGTGAAGTAGTTAGTGGGCTTGGCGGCGCGCCACCTTAGGAGATCGTCGCGTCCGGGCTGATCGGTCATGGTGGCGTCCTCACTTCAATTCTCCAATAAAAGAGTTAGCAGACCGACGGACACCTCCGGCTTCGACGCATGGAAACAGGATGATTGACCTTGTCGGCGAGAACATTCTTTGGCGCAAGGAAGAAGCGGATGAAATTCGTGCTGGCGCCGCGCCGTCGAAAGAAACGCTTAGAGAACAAGTACGATGTCGCCATGTCAGAGTTCACGAACGAGAGCGTGGAAGCGATC
>DAIQOO010000017.1:0-3618 GCA_036787845.1 Acidimicrobiales bacterium | reverse complement strand
GAACAAGTACGATGTCGCCATGTCAGAGTTCACGAACGAGAGCGTGGAAGCGATCGAATCCACGTTGAATGATGTTGATCGAGCGCTCGAGCGACTACGCCTTGGCACCTATCGGACCTGCCAGGTCTGTTCAACGCCGATTGACGACGCGGACCTCGAGGCGAATCCTCTGCTCGCCAACTGTCGAGCGCACCCCGAACTCGCCTAGCTCGCTAGCTCTTACAACGAGAGATCCCGGTGGCCAACGCCACCGGGTCCCTTTTTTGTAGTCGTTGGATTACTTCTTCGTGGCCCAGAAGATCTCGGCGATGTCGTCGATTTCCATCAGCAGTCTGTCCGCGATCGTGACGTCGTTGCTCCTCTTGGCGTCGCCGGCGGTCTTCGTGGCCATCCAGAACAGGTCGTGCAGGTTCGGGTACGCCTTTAGGTGCTCGACCTTGAAGTAGTCGGTCCACAGCACCCAAAGGTGATGCTTCACCAGATCGCAGCGCTCTTCCTTGATGAAGGTGGCGCGCACTTTGAAGTCGGCGTCACTCGACGCGTTGTACTTCTCCATGCAGGCCTTCACGGACTGCGCCTCGAGGCGCGCTTGCGCCGGGTCGTACACGCCACAGGGCAGGTCGCAGTGCGCTGAGGCGACGAGCGGCGTGGTCGTCGCGTCGAGCAGAGCATTGAGACGGGTGAGCAGAGTCATAAGTTTGCCTTTCGATGAAGCGTTCAGCGGATGGAGAACGCAGTGTCAATCTGCAGGATAGTCACAGTGCTGGTATATCGTTTCGCCGTGACCCGGATACTCGAGTTCTTCGTGCGACGCGTGACCGTTGAGGGTACGTCTATGGCGCCCACGTACCTTCCGGGAGAACGGCTCACGGCCTTTCGTCGATGGCGTCGCGTGCGCCTCGGTGACGTCGTCGTCGTGCGTGATCCGCGCAACCCCTCTCGCTGGCTGCTCAAACGCTGTGTTGAGCGCTTGGGCTCGTTGTTGGATCTTCGTGGCGACAACGCACAAGCCTCAACGGATTCGCGTGATTTCGGCCTCGTGCCCAGTCGCGACGTGGTCTACATCGTCTTTTCGCCAGTTCGCGTGTGACCGCACTCTATTAATACGTCACCGAAATGCGCTGAGCAAGCCCATCAACGGTCATCTGCCCACCAAAGGGAAGAACGATCTGAGGATCGGTGTGGCCGAAGTCTGGACCGTAGACGACCATCGCTTCGGGGTTATAGGTCTTAAAGGCTCTCAGTACCGCCGCTTCCTGGTCGGCGCGAAATACCGCGCGCTGCTCTTGGTCGAGCGGTGCGTGGGTGTGCCAGGCCTTGGCCTTCGCGAACACGACCGCCGGAAACTCAGCAAGTAGTCCTCGCTCACCCGCGTTTCGCAGCATTTCGAATACCTGATCCGCTGAGGGCATCTCTTCAGAGGTTTCGAGCAACAACACGCACCCGCTGTACGCATCATTTGGCATGATCCACCGGTTCGCCGCGAGATTCCAATGAAGGATTTCTAAGTTGCCGCCCCACGTCGGTCCGCTCACGACGCGCGTCGCGTTATGCCAGTGCCAGCCAGGTTCTGTCGTTGTTAGTAGCGGACGCTCCAGTGTCGAGAGGTCCTCCCACTTCGCTTGAAGATCGGTGAACTCATCCACGGGACGCACCTCGACGGTGTCGCTGTCGAAGAGCGCGTGACGAAGAGAATTCAGGTGCTCGGTATGAACACCTCCGGGTCGAGCGAGATGCACCAACGTCGAGCCCCCGTGATAGCCAACAATGCCGAGGTTCCATAAGTAGTTCAGGAAATTGGTGTTGTCCGAGTAGCCAAAGAAAGCTTTTGGGTTCGCCGCGATCACGTGGGCGTCCAGGTAGGGAAGCACCGAGATTTGGTCTGATCCACCGATGACCGCCATCAGCGCTTTGATCTTGGGATCAGCGAAGGCAGCGTTGATGTCGCGTGCACGATCTTCTGGAGACGAGCCCACCTGGCGAGTGGTTGGAGACTCGACGGGTACGAGTCCTAGTTCTTCACGCAGCACGCGAAGACCAATCTCGTGCACCTCGGGAAAGACGCCAGCGCCGGCCCACGAGGGAGAGAGAATAGCGACGTGGTCACCGGGTTGCAGTTTGGGCGGCGGACGCAGGCTCCGAGCGCTGTTCATTTGCCACACCGTACTCGTCGTCCTGCAACGCGTCCTTGACGTCGCAGCGTCGCGTTGGAAAAAGCACTTCGTTCGCGCCAAGTCGCTCTTAAATTGCGGACCGGTAAGATTCGCTCGTGGCCCGTCTCGCCGTTCTCTCCTATCACACGTCGCCCCTGGCCCAGCCCGGCACGGGTGACGGCGGGGGCATGAACGTGTACGTGCGCGAACTCTCGAGCGCGTTGGCGCGCCTCGGCCACGACGTCGACGTCTATACCCGCCGCGACAGCCAAAGTGTGCACGACGTAGAGTTCGTCGAGCCTGGCTTTCGTGTCCACTACGTCACGGCGGGTCCAGCGACACCACTCGATCGCGATGATCTGAGCGAGTACGTCGGTGACTTCACGGACGCGGTGAAGACTCTCTTTCGCTGCGCCGGTACACCCGACGCGATTCACGCCAACTACTGGCTGTCGGGACTTGCCGGACACCGTCTAAAGCACGAGTTGAACATTCCCCTGATCATGACCTTTCACACGCTGGAGCGAGTGAAAGCCGACACGTTCGAAGCAGAGTCTGACGACCGAGCCTTTCAAGAGGCGGCGATCGTCGCGTGCGCGGACGCCGTGCTCGCCAGTTGTGACGTCGAGGCGGCGCAATTTGTTCACCTCTACAACGCTGTGCCCTCTCGCGTGCACGTCGTGCCGCTCGGCGTCGAGCACGCCTTCTTTTCACCCGGCCATCGTCCCCAGGCCCGACGAGCGCTGGGGCTTAATCCTGACGCCGTCATGCTGTTGTTCGTCGGTCGACTCCAAGAGCTCAAGGGCGCGGACTTAGCGCTGGAAACGTTGATCGAACTGCGGGCCAGAGGTCAGCAGGCGTTGCTCGCGATTGTTGGCGGGCCGTCCGGTCCCGACGGTCAAGAAACGCTGCGCCGTCTGCATCAGCGCGTCGCGCAAGCGGGCGTCATTGAACACGTCACGTTCGTCGCTCCTCAAGCGCACCATCTACTTAGTTCGTGGATGCGCGCCGCGGACGTGACGCTGGTGCCGTCGCACGCCGAGAGTTTCGGACTCGTGGCACTTGAGTCCTCAGCCTGTGGCACGCCCGTGGTGGCGAGTGACGTCGGGGGACTGACAACACTCATCGAGCAGGGCGTCACCGGTTTTCTCGTTAGTGGGCGCGACGCGTCGCACTGGGCCGACGTCGTAGAAGAGGCGTTGAACCCCGAGACGACGACGGCACTGTCGAACGCGGCCGTACTTCGCGCGCGCAACTACACCTGGCGACGCGCGGCCCAGTCGTTGGCCGCACTAATTGAACAGCTCGCCTCCGAGAGTCTCGTTCGCTGCTAGGTGACACGCGCACCACTTGGCGATGCTGACGCGGCCACTCGTCTTGACGAGACGCTGCAGAGCTGGGCCACGCTCTGGCACGCGAGTTCCTTCGTGGGCCAGATTGAGCATCAGCCATTGCCCGACGACAA
>DAIQOO010000227.1:0-1835 GCA_036787845.1 Acidimicrobiales bacterium | reverse complement strand
ACGACGACGCCGACCACCACCACGACGACGCCGACCACCACCACGACGACGCCGACCACCACCACGACGACGCCGAGACCCGTGCCCAGGGCCACCAGGACCACGGGTACGGCCGTTCGGGGTAAGACCGTTCTGGTCACCGTCTGGGGCAGCCACTTCACAGCGGTCTCGAGGGTCTCCGGCCCCGCCGGCGCCACCATAAGCGTCAAGAGCGTCACGGCATCGAAGTTGACGTTGAAGATCAAGGAAGCAGCCAACGCCAGGAAGGGTACGTTCACCCTGACGATTCACTTCAAGAGCGGAAAGACGGCTTCCGTCAAGTACACCGTGAAGTAGTCATCCGCAAGGCGATCAAAACAACGCGGCCCCCGCTTTTGGCGGGGGCCGCGTCAGATTCACTTCGCTGGGGACCTTTGCTACACCACACCCTGCACTACCGCGCACCCCGCGTATCTGATAGTCAGGAGTACACGAGTAATGAATCGGGAGGACTTTAGATGATGAAGCGATTGGCGTCAGGCGTCACGGTGGTGGCAATCGTGATGGGAGGCATGGCCTTTTTCAGTGCGTTCGGAGCCGAGGCATCAGGTACTCCTACGATTACGATCACACCAAGTACCGGCCTCACTAATGACGCGTCGGTCACGATCACGGGCAGCGGCTTCACCGCTAACGACTCGGTCTACGCCGTCGAGTGCTTAGCCACAGCCACCAGCGCGGCCGGTTGTGACACTGCCACGGCGACCCCAATCACTGTCGGTGCCGACGGCTTGTTACCGACGACGAAGTTCAAGGTCGTCACCGGAACCGTGGGAACCGGCACGTGCGGCACTTCCTCCTCGAACCTGGGCAACTGCGTGATCGAAGTGGCGAACATCGCGGGAGGCGACGCGGGGGCCACCCCCATATCGTTCAAAGCACCGACCACCACCACACCGACAACGACCACCACGACGACGCCGAGGCCCGCGCCCAGGGCCACCAAGACCACGGGTACGGCCGTTCCAGGTAAGACCGTCGTGGTCACCGTCTGGGGCAGCCACTTCACAGCGGTCTCGAGGGTCTCCGGCCCCGCCGGCGCCACCATAAGCGTCAAGAGCGTCACGGCATCGAAGTTGACGTTGAAGATCAAGGAAGCAGCCAACGCCAGGAAGGGTACGTTCACCCTGACGATTCACTTCAAGAGCGGAAAAACGGCCACTGTCAAGTACACCGTGAAGTAGTCATCCGCTATGCGGTCGACATAACGGGGACCCCTCTCGACGAGGAGGCCTCGTCGTTTCTAGAATCCCCACGTGTCGAGCAACGCGAAAACTAAGCGGACCTATAGCACGCTAAAGGTCCGCTGATTTCGCCCTTTGGTGGTCGGGTCAGTCGGTGTCGTCCCTGGGTGACGGCATCTTCACCGTCGTCTTGGCGATCGTCACGCTCGAGGTCGACCGCCACCCCTCGGGCATCGCGCTCGTCTTCGCGGCGACAGTGTTGGGCGTTCGCCACGCGATACTGGCGTGTGGACTGATCTCTGGTCTCATCTGCTTCGCGGTACTCGTCGTTCCCGGCGTGCGTAATCCAAAACGTCTCGACAACTTTGCGAACACGCTCGCCGTTGAGCCCAAGGTGTTGAACGACGAAAGCTAGCGCATCGCGAAGTACCAGTAGTCGCTTCAAACGAGACGAGTAGGGTTCAGCGGTAGTGGACGGCGACCTATTACGCACTGAACTCGAAGAGATTGTCAAAGGCGACGTGACGTTCCGCGGTGGTCACTCCCCCGATGACCTTCACGACGAGTCCTTACATGTTCGACACCGCGAACCCTTCGCCGTCGTGCGACCAC
>DAIQOO010000226.1:0-1840 GCA_036787845.1 Acidimicrobiales bacterium | reverse complement strand
AATCGCGGTCTTGCGCCAGCCACCGCGGCGTTCGCCGAAGGAACTGTCTCGCTTTGCACGTTGCCAATACCAACGTGCGTGCGCAGGTCAACTACGGCGTTCGCGGGTATATCGATGATCAAGACACCGACTCCCTGGGTCGCCGTGATTGACCACGTGCCCGACGTAAAAGGAACATTCACAAGATTGATGGTGGACTGACCAAAGGCACCGTGGTACGTGCGCTGAATCTCTGACGTCGATATGGGGTGCCACACGTGCACGCCACTTCCGCATTCAAGTGGAACACCAATCACCTGCAGGGTCACTAGGAATGCGCCCACGACGAGTATGACCAGACTCACGGCACTGAGAAACGCGAGGGCAATCATCCGGCGCAACGTGAGACGGCTCGCCGGTGATCGAAGCGCGATGACCGCTACTAACACCAGAAAGATCAACCAGATGAGCGAGAGGACTTTCCCGACGTAAGGGTGTACGTTTCCCAGCGCGGAAAAAACAATGACCGCGAGTGCCACTACGCCAAAGGGGACGGCGTAGCGGAGCCAGTGAGATCGGTCGTGTTCAACTAAGTCATCCGACTCATCATCTCCCTTCGCGACAGATGAGCGCGGAATGAGCGCCCACATCGCAAGGTAGATCGCAATACCGAGGCCGTACACGATCGCCAACACGACGAAGCACACGCGGACAATGTTGGCGTCAATGTCGAAGCGCTCAGCGATGCCACCGGCGACACCGCCGAAGACTTTCTTCGTCGTGCTTCTGTGAAGCGTTCGCGCCTCCGCCGTATTTTGTTCTGCGTCGATTTTGGGTTCGTCGTTGGCTTCGTCCATACGACCAATGTAAGTTGCATTCATCATCGCGCCCATTGGGGCGAACCCCAAGATGTTCGCGTTTTTGCGCGTAACGTTCAGGGTTTTCCCCTAGAGCGCTCATCATCTGACCGTGGAAGACTTTAAAGTGCCGTACTCGTCAATCAACGAGAGGAGAGCAATGGCACTCACGACCCCAACGCATGCGATCATCGGCACACCGCAACGTCCCTATCGTCGCGGCGTCGACAACGCGATCCTCGGCGGAGTCTGTGGGGGACTCGCCATCCGCCTTGGCGTCAAAGAACGCAGAGTGCGCATTTGCTTCTCGTTGCTCGCGCTCGTGTCCGGGCTCGGACTTTTGCTGTACGTACTGCTGTGGTTGACGTTGACGCGCGCCGGTGAGGAGCAGTCGATAGCGCAGCGCGTCCTCAGCCGTCATCATGAATTTCATCGCGTTCTTATTGGCGGCGTCGCTCTCATCGCGGCGATACTCATCGTGCACTCAGCGACGGGGCTAAAAATTGGGATCTTCACGTGGCCAGTGTTGTTGAGCCTGGTGGGTGGCGTTGGTGTTTGGCGAGGTGCCTCGAGCGATGAACGTCGACACCTCACAGAACTTCTAAAGTCCGCTCCTTTTATCGGCGTTCCCTCTAATCGCAGCCGCAAGAGTCTTCTGTTTCGCATCGTCATCGGCGTCGTACTGATCTTCTTCGGTCTTCGAACGCTCCGACGAATTGGTGGTGTATGGGGCGGAGCAACACCGGCGCTCTTTGGCACGGTAATTCTCTTGGCGGGCGTCTTGATTCTGCTCGCGCCGTGGTGGCTCGCGACGCTGAACGACCTCTCGGGCGAGCGTCGGGCTCGTGTTCGAATCGAAGAGCGCGCCAACGTCGCGGCGCACCTGCACGACTCTGTCCTCCAGACCCTCACTCTCATCGAGCGCGCCGCGAGCGACGAGACGGCCGTTATCCGCTTGGCTCGTAATCAAGAACGTGAACTTCGCCAGTGGCTCTTCAATCCCG
>DAIQOO010000225.1:0-1841 GCA_036787845.1 Acidimicrobiales bacterium | reverse complement strand
CGCAACCTGACGGGTAGAAACCGTCTGCTCTATCCAGTTGAGCTACAGGGGCGCAGTAATTATCGTAGTGAACCGAGCCCACTCCACTTTGGTTCTAGCGCACTGCTGTGGCATACTTATCTGTCTTGGTGGGCGTAGCTCAGTTGGTTAGAGCGCCAGGTTGTGGTCCTGGAGGCCGCGGGTTCGACCCCCGTCGCTCACCCCACGTGACACCCGACTCCCCCGTTCGCCGACGGGAGTCGGGTGTCGTTTCTTTGTCGCGCAATCGCGTACGGACGAGTAGATTTCGCTTACGGGGCCTCGCGCGAGGCTCGAATGGAGAGACCAATGACTATCGTTCGTGACTCGTTTTACATCAACGGCGAATGGGTGAAGGCCACCTCGCCCGAGACCCTCGAAGTGACGACCTCGGGGACCGGCGAGCTCTACGCCACCGTGCCCGCGGGCACCGTCGAAGAGGCCAATAGTGCCGTCGAGGCGGCGGCGGCGGCCTTTACGGCGTGGTCCAACACGAGTCCCAAAGAACGCGGCGAGTTCCTCATGCGAATCTCAGAGAAGCTCGCCGAACGCGACGACGAACTCGCCTTAGTTATTGCCAATGAGGTCGGCATGCCGCTCATGCTGTCCAAAGGAATCCAGGTTGGACTGCCGACGATGGCCTTCGCCGAGAACGCGACTCGCGCCGCGGAGTTCGATTGGGAAGAGGAGTCCGGTAACTCGACCTACGTGCACGAACCGGTGGGTGTCGTCGCGGCCATTACACCCTGGAACTACCCGCTCTATCAAATCTCGCTCAAGGTCGCCGCGGCGTTGGCCGCTGGTTGCACGGTCGTCCTGAAGCCGAGTGAAGTCGCGCCGATCAACGCGTTCATCCTCGCCGACATCATCGACGAGGTCGGACTGCCCAAGGGCGTCTTTAATCTCATCACCGGCCTCGGCCCCGTCGTCGGCGAGGCCATCGTGGCGCACCCGAAGACCGACATGGTCTCATTCACCGGTTCCACGCGCGCGGGCAAGCGCGTGATGCAACTCGCTTCCGAGATGGTGAAGCGGGTGTCGCTGGAACTCGGTGGGAAGTCGGCCAACGTGATCCTGGAAGACGCCGACATTCAGGCCGCGGTGTCGGACGGAATCTTCCAGTGCTACCTCAACTCCGGTCAGACCTGTTCAGCCCTCACGCGCATGGTCGTGCCGCGTTCGAAGCTGGCCGAAGTCGAAGACGTCGCGATCGCGACGTCCGCGGGCTTCGCCCCAGCAGACCCGATTACCGGATCGAGTTTGCTCGGACCACTGATCAGCGCCGTGCAATTGGAGCGAGTGCGTAGCTACATCACCAAGGGCATTGACGAAGGCGCGCGACTGATCACGGGTGGCGTCACTCCCCCGGAGGGTCTCGAAAAAGGTTTCTACGTGCAGCCGACGATCTTCTCTGACGTACGCTCCGATATGACGATCGCGCAAGAAGAGATCTTCGGTCCGGTGCTCTCGATCATCCCTTACGACACCGAAGAGGAAGCCATCGCGATCGCCAATGACTCGGCATACGGACTGGCCGGCGGCGTGTGGGCCGGAACTGACGAAAAGGCGTTCGAAGTGGCGCGCAAGATTCGAACCGGCCAACTGGCGATCAACGGTGGGGCCTTCAACCCGCTGGCGCCGTTCGGCGGCTACAAGCAATCGGGCATCGGCCGAGAGCGCGGACTCTACGGATTCGAAGAGTTCCTCGAAGTGAAAGCCATCCAGCACAACTAATCCGTTGGGCACCGGTGATTGGTTAGACTCATTTCGCGCCGGTAGCTCAATTGGCAGAGCATTTGACTCTTAATCAACAGGTTCCGGGT
>DAIQOO010000093.1:0-6854 GCA_036787845.1 Acidimicrobiales bacterium | reverse complement strand
TCTGGCTGGAGCGCATGACTCACCTGAACCCTCAGAACGCAGATCTATGTGTTCGATTCTGGCTCCGGGCCAAACCTAGTACCGACCCAAACGCAAACTAGGTCTGCCGCGCCTCAAACATTGGCCGACATTTCATTTGCGAGAATGCCCACTTCACTTCTCTTAGTGTCGGAGACCCACGCAACAAGTCTGCTACCAATCACTGGCACCTTCGCGGTCGGAGTGAAGCACGCGGAATGCCCCGTTCGAAGGAGCCAGTTAGCAACGCGATAGTGCGACACCGGTGAGTTGGCGCTAACGCACGGTCCGGCGCCAAGAGCGACGGGGTGCTGCTGGCCCGCGTGCAAAACCGCGAGGAGCTGGGCCACGGGCGCCGCGAAGTGAATGAAATTGTCGGGCATGGTCGGAGAGTTGCGCGCAATGTCGAAGCTGTCGGTGAACCCTCCGGGCATTGTCCCGACGTCGTAGGGCTGAAAATTGTCCGACGTAATCAAGATGTAGTGCGCCGTGACGGCGTCGACGAAGGCAATGTGGCCGCCGTTCCACTGGGCAACTGATCCCACCGCGGGTGTCTGGTTGACCACCGCACCGTTGCTCACGGCCTCGCTCGCCCAGTTGGACGCGTTGGCGCTCCAGGAGAGAGTGATGCCACTTTCTTGCAGCAGATAGGCGACGTAGAGCGTGCAGTTATGCGGGCCGTAGGCGTTGTGGCTGGGATAGGAACCGCCGTAATCACTCCAAGCCCAGCCACTTGGGTGCGTGAGCCAAGCCGCGTACCCGCCGACCGTGCAAGCGTAACCGGGGGAGATGGAGGCGCAGCGCGGCGACTGGGAGACGCCGCCTTCGCCGGTCCAGGGCAGCTCGTGGAACGACTCACTCACGTTCGCGCCTGCAACACCGGTGAGCGACAACTGCGACCCAGCGATGAGTGTCAGTAGTAGCGCGAGGAGGACCGACATCCTTAACAGCGCGTAACCCCACGTGACATTCCCTATCGGATTCCCCCCCATTGGGTGACAACGCTTACATCCGGCGCGAAGGGTGCGCAAATTTGACACATTTTCCCTTGAAACGCTGGTGATTACATCGCTGTATTTTTCGGGGTCGGCGACTATATGGATGGGTGGGTCGCAGTCAGGCTCAACCCCTAAAGGGACACTGACATCATGTGTGTATCACAGCCCCGCAAACTGCATCGACACAGCTGGCCGAACGGAAGCGCAAGAAATCAACGAGTTCTATCCACTCGGAGATTGTTGGTGTCGGAGACCCGACGCGACAGAAATGCCACCTCTCAATGGCGGCTTCCGAGTTGGATGTACTAATTCTTCTAGACGTCGGAGCGATAGTTAAATTTCAGTCCTGGTCGAACACGCGGCTCTAGGGTGACTACGTGACTTTCCAAGAGCACTACTCAGTTGCCGATCTGCGTACCATCAGCGCTCGAGTAGGACGACGTAAGGGCTGGGACTTCTCGCGAATGAATACATCTCACCCCGCAACGCCGTGGGAGTACGTATCGGTCGTTAGAGGCCATCTTCGAGCCACCGATACCGTGATCGATATTGGCACCGGCGGCGGAGAGCGTTTACTCGAGCTAAGTAGCGACGCGCGTCGGTTACTCGGTGTGGATCCCGACCCCGAGATGATTGGACGAGCACGAGAGCTTGCCGCAGACAAGGGTGCAACGTCGGTCCATTTTGAGACTGGCACCGGCGCGGAAATTCTGGACCGGTTTGACGTAGTCATCGATCGGCACGCCCCCTTCGAGGCCAAGGTCGTCCACCGGCTTCTTTGTCCGGGCGGGCGTCTTGTCACTCAGCAAGTCGGTGAACACAACATGAAGAACGTGAGAGAGGCGTTTCAACTGAAAGCGAATGCCTTCGCACCAATAAGTCCCGAGATGTTCGTTCAAGCTGGATTCATTGTTGAACGGTTTGATGAATACGACGTTGACTACGTGGTTCGCGATATGGACTCGTTAGTCTTCTGGCTTCAGGCATTGGATTTAGCGCACTCCGACTTTGGCGGCTTCGATTCCGAGAGAGACGCTGACGCGATAAACCGACTTCTTTCAACCTCGCTTACCGCCGAAGGTGTGGTGACCAACGAACATCGCTACTTGTTGGTGGCAGCCAAGCTCGGCCAGTCGAAGTGTGAACCAAACCTGATTGCCTAAAGATCCAATGACTGGTGTCCGAGACCCGACGCAACAGTTCTGCAACCTTGCATTGGCGTCTTGTCTCACTGGCGTGACAGTCTGTTGCACAGGGTTCTAGGCTTCAAAGTACGAAACAGCGTCGCGCAATCCTGCTTATCGCGATCGGGAGTTTGATTGCGTTGACCGTAGTGGGGCTCCTGCTCGGTAGGACAAAAACGGCTCCAGACTCGCTCGGTCCGTCGAATCTCTATCGCGACGCCTTCAAGCCCGCACCGAAGGGTCTGCTCGTCAATGGCGAGATGATGTTCACACGTCTACACGATTCGCAATTGTCGAGAGTGCATGTCACCCCTTCTGATGCCGCTCGCATTGCGGAGACTCAGTACAGTTTCGGCCACGGATCACGGGTCGTTTTCGAATCGCTCGGCGGCTTCGTCGACAAGAGTCAGATAATCCCTGACTGGGTTGGAACGAGATCTTGGATACCTAAGGCTGTGCCGTCGTACATTGTCAGAATCTACAATGTCCATGTCGAAACAGTGGATCCATCGACAAACCATTTCTGGAATGTCATTGTTAATGCGGCTAGCGGCAAGATTGTTGTCGCGTTCACGTACGACTGAGACAATCGATACCTTGTCAGCGGCGGTCGATCGGTGGACTGGACTGATCCTAAAGCCTTCGCAAGCCTCAGCTTCGTTTTAACTTGAAGCATGGATGTTGAGGAACGGCTGGTGTCGGAGACCCGACGAAAACCCTCACTCTGTAGTTTCGGAACCATTCTGTAGCCGCGAGGAGCACAGTTAGCCCGAATCTCACTAACCGAGGGGAGATGTCACCCGCACCGATGGCGTTCCTTCGCCCCGTATGGTTGACCCGCAAACTACCTCACCAACTCAATTCCTGGAGCAAGTCCGCGCGGCCACAATGGGAGCCGCCACAGAACATAAGCATCGTTTAGGTAACCGAAAAAGCTTGTAACTATTGGTTTACTACCTAATCTGTACGCCAGAGATAGCGCGCGCAATGATCAGGCGCTGGATCTCGCTGGTGCCTTCAAAGATCGTGTAGATCTTCGAGTCGCGGTGCCAGCGTTCTACTGGGAAGTCGCGCACGTACCCGTAGCCGCCGAGAATCTGGATCGCCTCTTCCGTGACGTGCACGGCCGTTTCACCGGCGAAGAGTTTGGACATCGAGCCTTCGCCACTCGTGAAGGGTTTACGCGTCGCGGCCATCCAACTCGCTCGCCACACCAGCAACCGCGCCGCGTCGATGCTCATTTTCATATTGGCCAACTTGAAAGCAATGGCCTGATTCTCGATAATGGCCCTTCCGAATTGGTGACGCTCTTTGGCGTAGTCGAGCGAGTACTCATACGCCGCGCGCGCGATGCCCAGCGCCTGGGCGCCGACAGCCGGGCGCGTCGCTTCGAACGTCGCCATGGCAGCTTGACCCGAGGAGCGCTTGCCCTCACGCACGCGCGCGAGCTTCTCGTCCAACTTCTCCTTGCCCCCCAACAAACAATTGCCCGGCACCCGACAGTTCTCGAGCACCACTTCGGCGGTGTGACTCGCGCGGATACCCATCTTCTTGAACTTCTGACCCATTCGGATACCAGGTGTTCCCTCGGGCACGATAAACGACGCCTGTCCGCGACTGCCCAGCTTGGGATCGACCGAGGCGACGATGACGTGCACGTTCGCGATACCACCGTTGGTGATCCAGGTCTTGGTGCCGTTCAAGATCCACTCGTCGTTCGCCTCGTCGTAGATGGCGCGCGTGCGTAGTGACGACACGTCACTGCCCGCATCAGGCTCCGAGACGCCAAAGGCCGCGAGCTTGATGTCGTCGGGTGTGCCAAAGCATCGTGGCACCCATTCCATCTGTTGTTCTGGCGTACCATTGGACACAATCGCCGCGACGCCGAGCGTCGTACCCATGAGGGCCATGCACAGGCCCGCGTCGCCCCAGGCGAGCTCTTCGAGGGCGATCATCATCGACAGGCCGGTCTTGTCGGCGAAGGCGTTCATCATGAAGTCGAGTCCGTAGATCCCGATCTTGGCCGCCTCTTGAATGAAGGGCCAAGGCGTCTCTTCGCGCTCGTCCCACTCCGCGGCGATGGGACGCATCTGTTGTTCGGCAAAACCGTGCACCCAATCACGCAGCGTGATCTGGTCCTCGTTTAAATCCATTGAAAAATCGCTCATCGTGTCACCTTGTGCGCGCAATTAGTTACTTACCGGTAACTAACGGTACCGTAGCGCTCGTTCGAGCACAAAAAAACAACCGCCGCCCGAAGGCGGCGGTTGTTTACAACAGAGAATGGTAATTAGTTAAGAATGACGCGCTTAGCCAACGGGCCACGATCGCCGGGCTCGATATCGAACTCGACGGCCTGTCCCTCGACGAGCGTCTTTCGCCCGTCACCTTGAATCTCCGAGTAGTGAACAAAGACGTCTGGTTGGCCATCGACAGCGATGAATCCCCAACCCTTCTCGTCGTTGAACCACTTGACGGTTCCTGCAGCCACTGTGGGCCTCCTTATTACTTTTACTTCCGGAACTCCGGTTTTGGGAGGGAACCACAACGGCAACCTCACGCCTAATGTTACTTGGTCGCGGCCTAGCAGAACAAGAGTATTTACGGGCGACGGATAACGGTGCCCCGGGCACCGTCTTCAACGACCCAGCCCCGCTCCACCAGTTCATCACGCAATCGGTCAGCTTCGGCCCAATTCCTCGCCAATCGCGCGGCGTCACGTTCGCTCACGAGCGTTGCGGCGACCTCATCCACCACGTGGCTACCGGCGAGTAAGGCGAGTCCCATAGCGCCAAAGAGCGTGTTGATCGCGTGGGCTAGACGAAGTGCCGGCGCGTCGAGGTGGTCGTCGGCGAGGGCGTTGGCGAGACTCAAAGCGTCGAAGAGTTCGGCGACCGCGAGCGGCGTGTTGAGGTCGTCGTTCATAGACGCCACGACCCGCTCGTAGAGTTCGAGCGTCTCTTCGTGCCACGAATGCTGCGCGGCAACTTCGAAGTTGTCGCCAGCGAGCGCTGGCAGATCGAATCGGCGCGCCAACGTGTCGAGACGATCGAGTGCGCGTTCGGCGTCGGCGATTGTGAGCGGCGTGACTTCAATGGGCGAGCGGTAGTGCGAGCGAAGCACGAGGAGTCGATACGCGCGCGGATCGGTCTTTTCTAGGAGATCGGTCAGCGACGTGAAGTTATTGAGCGACGTGCTCATCTTTTCGCCATTCACCATCACCCAGCCGTTGTGCGCCCAGTGACGCGCGAACGCTTTGTGCGCGGCTTCGGCCTGAGCGCGTTCGTTCTCGTGATGGGGGAATTTGAGGTCGAGCCCACCACAGTGCAAATCGAATCCTTCGCCGAGCAGATCGAGTGACATCACGACGCACTCGGTGTGCCAACCCGGTCGTCCATCGCCAAAGGGCGCGGGCCAACTCGGTTCGTCGGGCTTGGCGTTCTTCCAGAGTGCAAAGTCGAGCGGTGAGCGTTTCTCGTCGTTGGCTTCGACTCTGGCGCCTACTCTAAGACTTTCGAGCGCCTGACCGGCCAAAAGGCCGTAGTCCTTCACGGTCGAAACGTCAAAGTACACGCCATCGCTCGTGACGTACGCGACGTCGCGCTCGAGGAACGACGCGATCAATTCGACCATCTCTGCCACGTAATGGGTCGCGTGCGGCACGTCGTCGGGACGAGCCACGCCGAGGCGGCTCATCGCGTCCCACCACTCACCTTCATACTGTTCGACAACGTCGACTTCGCTACGCGATTCGAGCCTCGCGCGCGCAATGATCTTGTCGTCCACGTCGGTGATGTTCGAGACGTAGTGCACGCTCAGACCCCGAAAGGTAAACCAGCGTCGAGCTATGTCCCAGACCAGGGTGAAGCGTCCGTGGCCGAGGTGGGGCAGATTGTCCACCGTGGGGCCACAGACGTACATCGACACGCGGCCGGGACTGCGCAACGAGAGGTCACGAACCTCACCGCGGGCTGTGTCATAGAGGCGAATCACTGTTCTAAACTACGCCAACCATGCCTGACGCTTCCACGCCCTTCACCCACTCAGTTCCCGAAAAGCCGTCCGTTGATGGCCTGGAGACGACGTGGATGACGCGCTGGGACGAGGAGGCGACGTATCGGTTCAATCGCGACGCCCCTCGCTCGTCGGTCTACAGCATTGACACGCCGCCGCCCACGGTCTCGGGCGCGCTGCACATCGGCCACGTCTTTAGCTACACCCAAGGCGACCTCATCGCTCGATTCTGGCGTATGCGAGGCAAAGACGTCTTCTACCCCATGGGCTGGGACGACAACGGACTTCCCACCGAGCGCCGCGTCGAGAACTTTTATGGCGTTCGCTGTGACCCCTCGCTCGCCTACGATCCCGACTTCGTCGCGCCCGAGAAGCCCGCCCAGAGGAAGCTCGCTATTTCGAGGAAGAACTTCGTCGAACTCTGTCAAAACCTCACCGCAATCGACGAAGAGGCCTTCAAGACCTTGTGGCGTTACCTGGGCATCAGCGTGGACTGGAGCCTCGAGTACTCGACGATCTCCCCACACGCCCAGGCCATCTCGCAGCGTGGATTCATCGAAATGCTACGGCGAGACGAGGTCTACTCGAGTGTGGCGCCCACGCTCTGGGACGTCGACTTTCGTACCGCCGTCTCCCAAGC
>DAIQOO010000092.1:1936-6859 GCA_036787845.1 Acidimicrobiales bacterium | reverse complement strand
GTTAGGGATAGGTTTGCTGCCACGCAGAGACCGGTGGCGATGAAAAGTCCGCCGCCAATAGCGATGGCGATCGAGAACGACGCAGCAAATCCGAGACACACCGCACCAACTCCAGTCGTGACGAGCCCGTAGACGATGGCGGCCCAGCGGTGGTCGTAGAGATCGGCGAACATGAGTTGGGTGCCGTCCGCCTTCTCCTTGACACCGCGCCCCCGCAGCGCCGACCACAAAATGAAGGGCACGACTTTGTGCGCGTGGCCCACCAGAGCCACCAACAGCCATCCACTGATCGCCACGATCGATGCCGCCACCAGAGCGATGCCCAGGTGGTGGTGGTGTCCAAGCGTCAGCTCCCCCGCCAGGGCGAGGCCGACCCCAACGACCAACCAAGCCGCTGCCGTGACTACGAAGAGCAGATGCAGATCGGCCTTACGTCGGCGATGGCGAATGTGCAACAACAACGAGAAGAGGTGCGCACCGAGTCCGATGGACAAAATTGCCGCCCCGCACCACGCGAGCCACACCACTCCAAAGAGCAGCCCCGGTGAAAGCACGAGCACTCCAAAAGGGATCGCCCACACCGCGAGCCACGACGATTGGCGTTGACCCGGGACGTGGGCGAGCAGGAACATCGGCCAGAGCTTCTCGGCCACACTGACGTAGGTGAGCCCGAGCCAGGCGAACAGCCCGACGACCGCGTGCGCCAGAACCACGTGAGCGTTCAGATCAAACCATTGCCCGCGGCGATCGATGACGTAGACGACTCCGTAGCAGGCGGTCACCACGAATCCGCCGACGGCGAAGCGCAGTCCCGTCACCGGGGGCCCTTTGCCACGCGCCGACAACGCCGGGAAGATGTTCACTATCAGTAGCGTGACGGCCAGGCCCGCGAAGAACCCCCCGGCCTCGACAACGGACTCCTGCCTGGTGGCAAAGCCCAACGGTAACAACCACGCTCCGGCCAGCCAACTCAAGAACGTCGCGCGCGAGAGCGCCAGCGAGCGGAATGGCCGTTGGGTAATCACCGGGGTGAACTGGTGGATCGCACCGAGTACCCCCATCGAGAGGGTCGCCAGCATGGCCAGGTGCGCCGCCGCGACCACTTGGTCGTCGGTGGGATTGACAGTGCCGTACGAGCGAAACCAGATTAATGTGACACCGCATCCCACTAAGCCGAGCGACGCGGCCGCGAGAAAACTCAATGGCACCGACGGGGGTGGGACGGCGCTCGGAAGTCCGGGCGGGCGCCCCTGCCACCCGCCCACGGGCAGTGACGGCGCCACTTCAGAAGCCACGACGGTGCCCAGTGGCTACGCGACGGACCATGGACGCGTCGGCGATGGCGGTATCGGCGACGCCACCACCGTGGCTATTTTCGTTAGAAATAAAACGACCCCTCGCAGCGTGAAAGAGCGATAAACAACTCGTGCTATAACTCTAGTTGAGAATAGAATAACTAGGCCGATCAAGTTGCGACCGGTTGAGGAGGTTCACATGGCATCGTTTGATGCGCGTCCGATCATTGCTGCCGGTGACGAACCGTTCGACCAGATCATGGCCGCGGTCGGGGCCCTCGAACCGGACGAGGAGTTCGTAGTGTTGGCACCGTTCGAGCCAGTACCGCTCGAAGGCGTCCTCGGTGCACAGGGATTCTCCTACGAGGCGCTCGACATCGGTGGCGGTGACTGGCAAGTCACCTTTCGTAGGCCGTCATGACGTCCAACGACCAAACGCACGATCCGGACCCGACGGTTCCGGTTGGCGCAGCGGTTCGAGTGAACGACGTGGTCGGCGCGGCCTGGGGGGCGTTAGGGACCGTCCACGATCCCGAGCTCTACCTCGACATAGTCTCCTTAGGTCTCGTCTACGACGTTCGTGAGGAGGACGGTACCATCGTGGTGGAGATGACCCTCACCACGCCCGGTTGTCCGGCGTCCGAGACGCTCCCCGAGATGTCTCGGGCCGCGGTCGTTGAAGTCATGGACAGTTTAACTCCCGTGGACGTGCGCATCGTGTGGGACCCGCCCTGGAGCCCAGCGATGATCGATGTCGAGGCCGCCGCCGCGGCCGGATTCCGGGTTCGGTGATGACGAGACTCGCGTGACACCGACCATCGGAACCCGCCACTGAGGTACTGCGAAAGCTCCGCATAGTGCGCAAGGTTCGACAACTCGTACTCTTAACGGCAACTCGCGACGTCCATTATTCCAGAGCCACAGTGCTGCGCAACGTCATCGTGAGGGCGAGTGACTCGTAACTTTCACTATGCGTGCAATGCCTACATCGAATCCGCGCCGAGCAGTGCACTGGACCGGGCCAAACGCTGTGATTTCAACATCCCAAGGGAGACCACATGAGAACCGCCATTCACGGAATGCCTCGCATTGGGTTCGATCGCGCCCTCAAGTGGGCGCTCGAAGGCTACTGGGCGGGCACGGTGACCGACGCGCAGCTCGACGATGTCGCGGCGTCGATTCGCCGGCGCAACTGGCAGAGCATGGCGACCGCCAAGGTTGACTTTGTCCCCTCTAACGACTTCTCGTTGTACGACCACGTGCTTGACGCCGCGGTCATGGTTGGTGCCATCGCGCCGCGATTCGTCGGTGCCGGCGCGACAGTTGAGCGTGAACGTTACTTCGCCATGGCCCGAGGGGGCCAAGTCAACGGAAAAACTGTCGCCCCCCTCGACCTAACCAAGTGGTTCGATACCAACTACCACCATCTGGTACCCGAACTCAGTTCCGACACCATTTTTGTCCCCGACGCGACCAAAGCGAGCGGCGAGTTGGCCGAGGCCTCCACCCTGGGAGTCCTCACCACCCCCGTGCTCCTCGGTCCGATGACCTTGGTACTGTGCAGCACCTCGGTGCACGACGGCGTTGATCTTTTGAAGTTGCTCGATCCGCTGGTCGACGCGTACATCGAGGTCTTGACCCAGCTCAAGCGCGGTGGCGCCGAGTGGGTGCGTATTGACGAGCCCGCTCTGGTGCAAGAGCGAAACGCCGAAGAACTGGCCGCACTTCGTCGCGTCTACCGGCGCCTGGGCGAGCACACGACTCGGCCGAAGATCGCACTGTCGACGTACTTCGGTCATCTGGGCCCGGCCATGGGAGTGGTTAGGGACCTACCGGTAGAGGCGGTGGGACTCGACTTCTGTCGCGGAAGGGAAAACCTTCAGTTGCTGAAGTCCTTTGGTGGTCTCAGGGACAAGGTGCTCTTCGCGGGGCTCGTGGACGGGCGAAATATCTGGTCCAACGACCTTCACGCCAGTCTGGACTTGCTCGACGAGCTCACGTCACTCACCACGGAAGTCGTCGTCTCGACGTCATGCTCTTTGTTGCACGTACCCATGGGTCGCGCGGCTGACGAAACGGTCGACGAAGAGGTGCGTCCGTGGCTAGCCTTCGCCGAGGACAAGATCGATGAGTTGGCCGTACTGTCTCGCGGCATTACCGGCGGTCGCGGTGCGGTCGCCAACGAGCTCGAAACAAATCGAGCCGCTCGGTCCGCCCGGCGGGCCTCGTCGCGCGTGACCGACGAGGTGATCCGTCAGCGGGTCGCGTCGTTTGCTAAATTTGACCCTCGCCGGGTCGAGGCCGCCAGCGATCGGGCTGCGATCCAGCGCGCCGAATTGGCGCTGCCGATCTTGCCAATCACCACCATTGGATCGTTTCCCCAGACCACCGAGCTTCGACGGGCTCGGGCGGCGTGGCGCGCCGGACACCTCGATGACGCCGGCTACGACGCCGTACTGCGCGCTGAGATTGATCACGTGCTGGCCGTTCAAGAAGAAATCGGACTGGACGTCCTCGTGCACGGCGAACCCGAGCGCGACGACATGGTTCGCTACTTCGCGGAGCGACTCACCGGATTCGTGGTCCCCGACAGGGGATGGGTGCAGTCCTACGGATCGCGATGCGTACGTCCCGCGATTCTCTTCGGCGACGTAGCGCGCCGCGGCCCGATGACGCTGGACTGGACTCGCTACGCCCAGTCACGTACGTCCAAGCCGGTCAAGGGCATGCTCACCGGACCGATCACCATGCTGCGGTGGTCCTTCGTGCGAGATGACCAGCCCGATCGTGATACCGCCGACCAACTCGCACTGGCCCTACGCGACGAGTTCATCGATCTCCAGGCGGCCGGGTCTACCATCATCCAGATCGATGAACCAGCCTTACGCGAGGGTCTACCTCTTCGCAAGGATGAACGTCAGGAGTATCTCAAGTGGGCGACTCGCGCCTTTCGACTGGTCACCTCCGCGGCGACTAGCGCCACGCAGGTGCATACGCACATGTGTTACGCGGAACTGGATGACATCATCATTGTTCTGGACGAGTTGGACGTGGACGTCCTCTCCTTCGAGGCGGCGCGCTCGGACATGGCATCCGTCGACGTATTGCAGAGCGCGTCGTATCAGGGCGGGGTGGGACCGGGAGTCTACGACGTGCATTCACCGCGGGTCCCCGAAGTCGCCGCGCTCGAGGGGTTGTTGCGCCGCGCGCTCGAGAGTCTCGGACCCGACCGGTTGTGGATAAATCCTGATTGTGGCCTCAAGACCCGCCGCTACGAGCAGGTCCTTCCGGCACTAGCCCACCTAGTGGCGGCGGCACGCAGTCTGCGAGCCGAGTTGGACAACGGCGCAACATTGCCCGGTGCCGGTATCGATGCCGCTAGTACCGAAACGCCACCCGGCTCGTAACCAATGAGTTCGAATGAGTTCTTCCAACGCTGGCTCGCCCCAGACAGGGGTCGGCTGTGGCTGGTGGCGACGGTCGTCGGAGTTCGCTCCGAATGCTCCGACGCCACGACGCTATTCCTGGAACTGCCAGAGCCGGCGGACTTTGTAGCCGGACAGTACTACCTCGTGCGCATGCGAATCGATGGTGCTCCCGGGGTCGTCGAACAGGCGTATTCGGTCTC
>DAIQOO010000092.1:0-1836 GCA_036787845.1 Acidimicrobiales bacterium | reverse complement strand
ATTCAACGGTGCCAATGGCACTGCTCTGTTCGAGTCGAGATCGGGCGTCGATCCTCTTTCGTGAACCGTTGGAAGAACTCGATCGCTGCCAAGATGAGTTGTCGGTGATTCATACCTTCACCCGAAGCCCCCGGGACCTCTCCGCTCACTTTCATCGGCGCATCGATGCGCCGATGATCAACGAGGTAATCGGGAAACTTGGATCGTGGGATCCGGCACCGCTGTCGCTACTGATCGCCGGTCCTCTTGAAATGGTGGCGTCAGCACGCCAAGCCTGCCAAGCGCTCGGCATCGAGGGCGGGCGCATCAACTACGAACTCCACGCGTGACGTTACCCACGTCAAAAAACTAGGACCCTTGACGAACTCTTCGAGACACCGACGAATCGCGCGGAGCACTGAATCGCGAAACGAGTTCACTGACCGATTCGGCCATTCCCAACTGCGCGAAGTCGCGGCGGATCGTCAGTCGTACTTCTCGACCCGGACCCGGTGCGGATCGACGCCAAGTTCACCTAGCCAGCCCTGCACGTCTTGCACCATCGCTGGCGGGCCGCAGATGTACGCACGTCTCGGGAACTGTCCCGCGACGGCGTCGGCCACCATGCGGTGATCGATCCGGCGATGGTGTGTTGCTCGAACATCGCTCGAATCACGAGTGAACGTGTGCACGACCTCCAACCACGGGTACCGTTCGGCCAAATTGGCCAAGTCACGATGGTAGAAAGCGTTATCGAAACTGCGCGACGCGCACACGAGGCGCATGGGCATGTCGAGATCCGCCGCTACCGCATAGCGGATCATGCTCATGAGCGGGACCACACCGCTGCCCGCTCCGACCAACAGGACCGGGCCACCATCATCCGTCGTCCAGGTGAAACGCCCAACCGGACCTCGCACTTGGATCTGGTCACCCACGCTGAGACCCCGGACCAGTTGCGGTGAGATTAAACCGCCGGGTACCTCGCGCACACCAATATCGATAGTCGACGTCTCTGGCACGGGTGATGAGGCAACGGAGTAGGCCCGTTGAATCGGACCGATCCGACCAGGTACCGTCAGTCGCACGTTGTAGTACTGCCCCGGGAGAAAATCGGCAGAATCTACGAGTCGCAGCCGCAAGGTCACGGCGTCTGGCGTCTCTTCGATGATGTCGATCAACCGGGCGTCCTGCCAACGTGCCAGCTGGCGGCTCGAGACGTCACGAACAATCCGCGCGGGCGTGACGGGCGTGGCCGCGGACGTTCCGTTGGCGTCAATTGGGGGGACCACGGGACGAGCCTTTCACTAGCATGGACTAGAAGAAAGGTTAATCCGGTTACGCCAAAATCGAACCAACGCGCACTGATCGGCCGGGAGATCCTACGGTATTCCGGACAATGAGCGACCCGAACGAAAGGGGTATGACAATGCGCATCGACTACCGAACCGTCTTTCCCGCCGCGGTCAACGCCATGGCGACACTCGAAGCGGCCGTCCACTCAAGCTCTCTTGATCCGGAGTTGCTCGAGTTGGTGAAGGTGCGCGCATCCCAGTTGAACGGCTGCGCCTACTGCGTGGACATGCACACGAAGGATGCCCAAGGTATCGGCATGGAGAGTCAACGACTTCACCTCGTCGTCGTGTGGCCCGAAGCGCCGGTCTATTCGCCGCGCGAACGCGCGGCCCTCGCCTGGTGCGAGGCGCTCACTTTGTTGCCAAGCTCGGGTGCACCCGACGACGTCTACGAGCAGGTGGCGCAACAGTTCAGCCCCGAAGAGATTGTCGCTCTCACTCTCGCCATCGTGGCCATCAACGGATGGAACCGTCTGGCGGTCGGCTTGCGTACTCCCGTTGG
>DAIQOO010000091.1:0-6882 GCA_036787845.1 Acidimicrobiales bacterium | reverse complement strand
CGCCTCGCGCATCATCGAATCAGGCGCCGATCGGGTGTCACTCAATTCCGCGGCGCTAGCCGACCCCTCTTTGATTACGGCCATTGCCGATCGTTATGGTTCGCAAGCCGTCGTCGTCGCAATCGATGCTGGTGACGGTGTTGTGCACACGCACGGCGGACGTGTCGCGACGACGACGGCGACAGTGCCGTGGGCCGTTGAAGCAGCAGAGCGAGGCGCGGGCGAAATTTTGCTGACTTCGATTCGCCAGGACGGTCAGCGCAGCGGCTACGACCTCGAGTTAACCGCGCAAGTTAGAGACGCACTGCGTATTCCCGTCATTGCTTCTGGTGGCGCGGGATCAGCGCGTCATGTGGCCGAGGCGCTTCGTGTGGCCGACGCAGCGCTCGTGGCGTCCATTGTTCACGAAAACCCAGGGGGATTGGCGGAGTTGCGACGACAGATCGAGCGTCTGGGCATCGAACTTCGACCGTTGAAGGAGCGCCATGAGTGAAGATCTTCGAGCCGCAATTATTCAAGACGAAGACACCGGACGAGTACTGATGCTCGGCTGGATGGACGAAGAGGCCCTCGCGCTCACTCGCTCTACGGGTCTCGTGCACTTCTTCTCCCGTTCCAGGCAACGGTTATGGCAAAAGGGCGAGACGTCGGGCAACGCGTTGCACGTCAGCGGCGTCACGTCCGACTGTGACGGCGACGCGTTGCTCGTCAGCGTCCACGCCGATGGTCCAACCTGTCACGAGGGATCAACGTCATGTTTCACGCCTCGGTTGTGGCGAAGGATATTGCAACGCGAGCGTGAGAACGCCGACGGCTCGTACGTCGCTGCGCAGTTGACGGCGGGTGTCGCACAGAATGCCCGAAAGGTTGGCGAAGAGGCCGTTGAACTTGCCGTGGCCGCGCTGAGTGAAGACGACGAACGCGTCGTGAGCGAAGCGGCCGATCTTTGGTTTCACACTCTGTTGTTGTTGCGCGCTCGAGGCCTCGATCCCGCGGCCGTCGATAACGAACTTCGTCGCCGCGAGGAATAGTTGGTGCCGTGAAGCGCACTGGACGATCACGGTCTCAAAGTGGGTCGAGCCGTTAAAGTTTGTATCACTCCACGTTTGTCGTTTGAAGTGGACCCAATGGGAGAGGTGTCAAGAAATTGTTAGGTGTCACGGTTTCCTCGGGAGTGTTCGTGTTGGTGGGCGCGGTATTTCTCGCCTGCGCGGTGGAGATGGTCGAAGCGTTGACCATCGTGTTCGCGGTAGGTCACACCCGAGGTTGGCGATCGGCGACGGAGGGCACGGTCGTGGCTCTTGTGGCGCTCGCAGCTCTGGTGGCGGCTTTTGGCCCAACTCTGGTGTCCGTGCCACTCAACGTATTGCGACTCGTCGTCGGTGGCGTGCTCCTGATCTTTGGTATGCAGTGGTTGCGCAAGGCGATTCTTCGCTCGAGCGGCCTGAAGGCGAAGCACGACGAAGACGAAATCTATAAAGAGACCGTGGCCGAACTTTCGGCCATGTCAACCAGCACCGACCGCGATCGGATTGCCTTTGTCATGGCCTTCAAAGGCGTCTTCCTAGAAGGTCTCGAGGTCGTGATCACGGTGTTGACACTGGGCACGTCGGCCCATCGATTGGGGCTCGCGGTCGTGACCGCGGGCGTCGCCATCGTCGTGGTCGGCATTGTGGGCATCATTGTTGCGCAACAACTCTCGAGTGTGCCCGAGAACGCCATGAAGATGGCCGTTGGCATCTTGCTGGTGAGTTACGGCACGTTCTGGACGGGCGAAGGGTTGAAGGTGCATTGGCCTGGAGGCGACACGATGCTCCTCGGGCTCGTCGGGATCTACGTCGTCATCACCTTTCTCTACGTCACGTGGCTACGTTCGAGCAACCCCCTTCGGATCAGTGAGGTTTCGGCATGAAACAGTCGTCGCTGCCAATTCGTCTCCTGAAGGGATTCGCCATGTTCTGGTGGGACTTTCTCGTGGGCGACACGCCTGAGATATTCGTCGCTGTTCTCGTCATCATGGGAGTTGTCGCGCTCGTGAGTGTGAGCGGACACGCGCACTCGGCTGGTGCAGCCGTGTTAACGGTGCTCGCGGTGTTGGCACTGGGCGCGTCGGTGTGGCGGGCCAAACGAGCGGTAAAGAAATAGTCCTTACGCGCCAGGTAGTTCGTAAGAGGTCATCGAGAGCGAACCCAGCTCGTACCCGTCGATGAGCGTCCTCGTCGGTCTGTTCGCCGCCGACGAAAGTCCAGCTAGATACGCCAATGGAAGGAAGTGATCGGGCGTCGGCACCGCCATTGCGTAATCGTGGTGGGACTTGGTTGTCGCGAGTTGTGCCGCGTCGTCGGTCATGATCTCGCGCACGGCGTCATCGAAGCGATGCGCCCAGTCGACGCCCTCGCCGGGGGAGTTCCAGTCCATGAGGCGAAGATTATGTACGATATTGCCACTGCCGACGATCAGAACGCCTTCGCTACGAAGCTCGTGCAACTTCGCGCCCAAGTTGAAGTGGTAGTCAAAGGGCAGCTCGGCGTTAATGGAAAGCTGCACGACAGGGACGTCGGCCTTGGGAAACATGTGTACGAGCACCGACCACGTACCGTGATCGATGCCCCAACTGTCCGCGTCAAGGCCCACGTAGGTGGGCTCCACCACGTCGACGATGCGCGCAGCGAGTTCGGGGTCACCTAGTGCTGGGTACTGCACGTCGAAGAGGGGTTGTGGAAATCCGTAGAAGTCGTGAATCGTGCGCGGCGTCTTCATTGAGGTAACGGCCGTGATATTGACGTACCAGTGTGCCGAGACGACGAGTATCGCCTTTGGTGTGGGCATGGACGCCCCAAAGGCCGCCCACGAGTCGGTATAGCGGTTGTGACTAAGTGCGTTCATTGGGTTTCCGTGGCCGATGAATGCGGCGGGCATTAACTCTGACATTAGGTAGTGGCCCAGTTTCGACCGACGCTGGCTGATGCCAGCTGGGCTCTACCGGCCCGGAGGATATTGCGCGCAGCGTTCACGTCAGCATGGTTTCGGTGACCACAGCACTGACAGGTAAACACGGCTTGGGTAACCCGGTTCCCAGCGTCGACGTGGCCACACTCGTGGCACGTCTGACCGGTGTAGCGGGGATCTATCGTCACGACCATCCGACCGGCACTTTCAGCCTTGTAGGAGAGGAGTGACAACAAGGTTCCCCACCCCGCGTCGTGAATAGAACGATTGAGCCCGGCCTTCGCGGCCGCGCCGTTGGGTAAGAATGCACCAGGCTTGTCCGGGTCAAACTTGGCCCGTGGCGAACGAACCATGTTGGGAATCGCGAGATACTCGAGCACGAGCAGGTCGTAGTCGTTCACCAGACGGCGACTCAATTGGTGCAGGGCATTGGTGCGTTGGTTGGCGACGCGTCGGTGCATTTGGGCGACGCGCGCCACTTGGCGTCGACGGCGCTTGGATTCTCGTTGCTTAGTCGCGAGGGACCGCTGGGCTTCGTTGAGGCGCAACTGCGCCCTCGAGCCGAAGTGTTCACCCACGAGCAGCGCGCCATCACTCGTCGCTATGAGATTCCTCACCCCGAGATCGACGCCGATCTCTCGGCCCGATGGCGAGAGTGGCATCGCGGGCACGTCGACACAGCGCACGCTCAGCCACCACTTGGTGCCCTCGCGCTTTACTGTGATCGCTTTCGGGACACCAGTGAGTAGTCGGTGGTAGTTGGTCTTGATTTCGCCGATACCGAGTAAGTAGAGCCGGCGATCGTCTTCCTTCACTTTCCAGCCCGAGCGGTCCTCCCACTGCAGCGAGTCGAATCGCGGAGCAGTCTTGAAGCGAGGAAAGCCCGGCGTTTCGTCACTTTTGATTCGTCGATAGAACGAGGCAAAGGCGCGATCAAGGCGCAGCAGCGTTCCGCGACACAGAGTGACGCCCGAGGTCACGACCTCGGGGCGCACTTCGATGAGATCGGTGAGGGTCTTACATTGGTCGAAGTACGAGACAGAGCGCCGTTCCCACTTCCAGGCACCAATGCGCTCTTCGAGCGCAGCGTTGTAGAGCTCACGCTGGTAGTCGAGTTGACGAACGAGGGCCTGCGTTTGGCGCACTGTCGGGTGTAATCGATAGCGAAACGTTCGACAGCGGGTCATGAGAGAAGCCTAAGAAGGAGGTGTGACAGGGACGTAGATAAAGAGGAGGTCAAACTGGGCCAGTACGTGACATTGCATCCTTGCTTTGCTTGGCCCAGCGTAGCGGTGCGATTTCGAGTGCCTTTCGTTCTAGCGTCGTGGTATGCGTACTCGTCGACTGTTCAGTGGCGCGATCATGGTGTGTTCGATGTTGCTACTCGGCGCACCAATTGCCTCGTCGTCGCCGACGCTGGCCTGTCAATCGACGGTCACCTCAACCTGGACGACTGTTCAGTTAGCCAACGAGACGATCGCACTGTCGGTGAACGCGCTCAACATCGGTGCCATGGGTCCCGCTGCCAAGGCCGGCTACGGAGGACTTCTGTTATTAGGCACCGTGGCGCCAGCGAAGTTCGCGGCCATTGTCGCGACCCTGCAGAAAGAGACGCCCACTAAATACGCCATGCTCGTCATGACCGACCAGGAAGGTGGCGGCGTCCAACGCTTGACGAATCTCGTCGCGACCCTGCCTTGGGCGCAAACGATGGGAAAGAACTTGACGGCCGCGCAGATTACTGCCCAGGGTCACCGCGTTGGCCTTTCTATGATGGCGGCGGGCGTAAATACCGACCTCGCGCCGGTACTCGACGTTGACGGACGAGCGGTGTATCCCGGTTCGAGTGATCCTGACGGCTACCGCTCCTTTAGCGGCGTCGCCTCACTCGCCGCGAGTGACGGCGTCGCCTTCATGAACGGACTTCGCCAAGCGGGCGTCACGTCCGTCGTCAAGCATTTTCCCGGACTCGGTGGTTCAACGGGCAATACCGACTACGGATCTGCCGCCACGTTGCCGTGGGCGACACTGAAGAAGTCCGGGCTCGTTCCCTTTCAAGCGGCGATCAACGCCGGCGCGACCGCGGTGATGATCTCAAATGCGCGAGTACCCGGACTCTCGTCGCTCCCCTCGAGCATTTCACCGACCGTGATCGGCGTACTTCGCCAACAGTTGGGATTCACTGGGCTTATCGTGACGGATTCGCTCTCGGCCGGTGCGCTCGGTGCTCTTGGCCTCGGCGTGCCGGGCGCCGCGGTGAAGGCGCTAGAAGCCGGGGCCGATCTCATTCTCGGGGGAACGTCGACGTCGACTGGCGCGGCGTTGGCTTTGGCGCGGGCGACGTCGACCGCGATTCAAAATGCCGTTGCGTCGGGCGCGCTTCCTCGGGCCACGCTGATCGCCGCGGCCACACAGGTACTCGCGGTCGAAAATCCCCAAATCTGCATGGGCGCTGCGGGTTAGAGAGTTAGAGGTAGTGGGGCGGACGTTCGTCGCGATCACGACGAAGGCGTGCGATCTCTTCTTTCAAACGCTCAATTTCGTCACGCAACGAGCGAATGATGACCTCAGGGTCGTCTTTAGCGTCGTCGCTCGTCACGAAACCAGACTTGCACACCACGCGCTCGGCGCTGGAACATCTTTGTTGAAACACGAGCAAAGTGTGGCCGCATTCGTTATCGTAATGGGCTGATGACCCAATGCCGGGTCTCATCAAGGGGGATGACATGGCAATGATTGATCAGGGCACGCGAGATCATGAGCGTCTCAATGCACTCGGGTACCGCCAAGAGTTGTCAAGAGTGCTGTCGCTCTTTGACAACTTTTCCGTGGCCTTTAGTTACCTCAGCCCGATGGTGGGTATTTACTCCATCTTCGTGATTGGTCTGGGTGCGGGTGGTCCTCGCTACATCTGGACGATTCCCTTGGTCGTGTTGTTTATGACGTTGGTGTCGCTGGTCTTTGGCGAGTTGGCGAGTGAGTATCCGCTCTCGGGCGCGCTGTACCAGTACGGCAAGTTCAACATTGGACCACGCTTTGGCTGGTTCGTCGGCTGGATCTACGGCTTCGCGCTTCTAGCGACCGTGGCGTCAGTGGACTCCGGGATAGTGACCTACGTCGCGGGACTTTCGAACATCTGGTTCAAGACTCACCTCAATCCGTTGAATCACGTCACGATCTTCTGCGTGGTCGCCGTCGTCATCCTCATCTCGGCGTTCTTGAACTCCGTCGGGGCCAAGATTCTCGGTCGCGTCGCGCGCTTTGGTGTGTACGTCGAGACCATTGGCACCTTTGGTGTGTTCATCGCTCTTTGGATGAAGGGCTTTCACCACAACGTGGGCTACCTCTTTACGACCCAAGGTGTCGAATTCGCCAAGTCCAACCCCTACGGCGTGAACTTCGGTGGGCACTGGCTCACTGGCGCTGCACTCGTCGCGATTCTCGCCAACGTCTACATCTTTTACGGCTTTGAGTCCGCGGGCGACATCGCCGAAGAGACGAAGGACGCGGGCCGTCAAGTGCCTAGGGCCATGCGTAACTCCATCCTCTACGGGGGTCTCGCGTCGTTCGTGCTCGTGCTGGGTCTGCTCCTCGCGATTCCGAGCACTGGTATCAAGTCGATCATTGCCGGTGGCATCCCGGTGATCCTCGCCTCACTGCCGAATTGGCTCCAGGACTTCTTTCTCGTCATGGTCATCATCGCGTTCTTTAGCTGTGGCACTGCTGTCATGGGCGCCGGATCACGGGTCGTCTTCGCCCTGGCGAGAGACAACGCTGTGCCCGGGAGCAACTCGTTGAAGAAGGTGACGGTACGTCACAAGACGCCGAGAAACGCCATCACCTTGGCGACGGTCGTGCCGTTCCTCTTCCTACTTCTGGTGCTCGTCAACCCATCCAAGCCCGTGCACGTGCTCTGGTTTTACTACCCGGCGA
>DAIQOO010000224.1:0-1891 GCA_036787845.1 Acidimicrobiales bacterium | reverse complement strand
TAGTCCTTCTGGAGCATCTGCGACGACGCGCCCGACGGTATTGAGAAAGCACCAAAGGGGTTGCTCGTGGATGTCAAGATTGTGGCGCAGAACTGCCCGAACATGTATCGATGACTTCACTAAATGCAGGAAACATCATCATGTTGGCCAAGGTCCTGGGCCGCAACTACACGGAACAATTGTGCAAGCGTGCAAACCAGAGCAATGCGTCTGTTCTACTCGTGAGCGTTTACTGTGCCAAAGAGTCGAAACGCAAACCTGACGCGATTGAACTCACCGCAGGGCGCCTTTGGCCAGCGCAACGAATCGCTTGAGTGGCATTCATGCGGCCGTATTAGGCGAACTACTCAGTCTCTGGTTTCGTAGACCCGGGTCGCCATGAACGGATTTCCGACACGTAGTGCGAAGATCTGTGACCAGCGCGAGGACTCGTGCAGCGAAGCCAAAAGCTCGGTACCCGTTCACGTTCTCGGTGCGATTAAGTGCGCTATTCAGTGCGCCATTCAGTGATAGATGGTTGCGAAACTGCTTCCACTTCGCGGATCTCTATTCGGCTGACCAATGGCGAGTGACATCGACGAAGGGGGCCGTGCACGGCGGCCCATCGGTCACCAGCATGTCGGGCCGGTCCTCAGGGTTCAACGAAACGCGTACCAGAGTTGCCGAGCGGGTGCCGTAGCCTTTAGCGTGCACGCACGGCGCGAGCGTTGCCGGTGATCGCGCGGTGCCGGGGTTTCCGATCCGCTCGGGGCCCGTGGATAGCACTGTGTGATCCGCGAGGACCGACGGCAAGAATGACCAGAGCGGTCTTCCAGATTCGGACGCCGCCGCGATCGACGAAGAGACCCGGTCGACTTTGGGTGACGCAGTACCGAGCGGGACATTCTCGAGTACGTGCACGCCCGGGCTCAGCCGGCGAACGGTGGGCGAGTCGCTGGCGCTCAACTCCAAGTAGTAGAGCGAATGCCGGTCCCCGACGAGGAGCCAAGCCGGGTTGTAGTCGCTCGAACGGATACGTCGTATCAGGTCGGCGACGGCGGCGGTGGCGCTGCAATGCTCGGCGAGCAGTAGTGGTAGTTCGCCCCGGGATCGCTTGGTCGGATCGCGCCCCCCGGGAGAGGGACGGTTGGTGAGCCCGGCCACCACCCCGTGCTCGTTCACTGCTAACCAGGTACCCCCGGCGAGTTCGTCTCGTCCGCCGAGCATCCTCGGACTGCTCTCTTGAAGGACGCAGAATGATTTCGCTGGTCGCTCGTACCGTTCGTCCCGATTTGCCGCCACGACGAGGGGATACGAGGGTTCGACTTTCCAGGCGAAAACGAGCAGGCACACTAACGCGAGTGTAATTGAAGCGATTGATTTTATCCTGACGCACTCAGTTGTGCAATGCGGCGGGACTCACGCTGAGTTCAACGACAGTTTTGGTGATCGGTTTTCCTGCGCGAACGAGAGCAACAGCTCTCAATCGGAACTCCGCTGGGAATGGTCGTGGCATGGTCGATACCCTTTCATCTAAGGCTTGATGTTCACCAAAATTGGTAACTAAACCGTGGGGCAGGTCAGTTATGTTGCCCAGCCCCCCGTATCAACGGCTCCACTTCACCGCGGGCGGGGCCATCGTACGGCGTAGTTCGCTGGGTATCGCCGCGCCGCGCTCTTCACCTGCCCTTGCGTGCGTGGCCGCAACGTAGGTGAACACGCGTCGAAAACAACAACGCCCGCGCGTCGAAAACGGCATCACGTTGTTGATTAACAGCTTGTCCGAAAATGGCCTGTTTGTCGCCACTGGGATGATGGTAGAACGGTTGTACTGCGGTCAGTTGCTGGGCGACGCCGCTCCATGAACAGCGGAGGTGCAAGATGCAAGTACTCGTGACGTACGAAAGTCGGG
>DAIQOO010000016.1:8518-23623 GCA_036787845.1 Acidimicrobiales bacterium | reverse complement strand
GCATCGACTCATCGTCGCGCTCGCGTGCTCGCTGGTATGGTTCGCGCTGTTCTTCTTCTTGAACTTCATCGATCCGCACTGGCTGGGCTTTGGTGACGTGCGCTTGGCGCTCACGCTCGGCTTCGCATTGGGCTGGCTCGGGGTGGACGAGGCGAT
Source organism: Acidimicrobiales bacterium (assembly GCA_036787845.1). Lineage (GTDB taxonomy): Bacteria > Actinomycetota > Acidimicrobiia > Acidimicrobiales > RAAP-2 > RAAP-2. Next base: position 23,467 of record DAIQOO010000016.1, on the reverse strand, counting down.
ATTGGGATTCTTCGCCGCCAACTTGATTGGCGCCGCCGTCGGTATCGCACTCATCGCTGCGGGCAAGATTGAGCGCAGCCGTCGGATTCCCTACGGCGTGTTTCTCACGCTCGGCGCCGCGGTTGCCGTCTTCGGCGGCCCTACGTTACTGACGCCCTTTCACTTGGGTTCTTAGCAAGACGGCATCGTTACCATGTGACCAATAGTGTCGGGTCGCTGTAAAGTCCCGCAGCGCGAGAGGGATCGTCTAGTACACGATCTCCATTCGCAGACCCTCGCTGTCCCATTCGGCGTCCGATGGCAATCGCCTCGCCGCGTGCAAGAAGACTCGACGAGCACTGAAGAGCAAGGCGGCAGCGTCGAGAAGATGCGCCGTCGGTGCGATGGTGGCATCAACGATCTTCTCAATCCCGTTGATCCTTTCCACTAATACATCACGTCGTTCATCGCGTCCCGCTGCTCGACGCTTGGAAAATCGCATCGGTGCTTCGCGATTGAGGAAATAGAAACTCAACTCCGGGTGGCCTTCGTACACTTGCCGCTGTCGATACGGTGAAATCTCTGATGCCACTTCAATCATCATCGGCACCCGCATCGCGGTCACCGCGTCGAGATGATCGTCGCTCACGTCGCCGCGGTTGAGGAGCGTCGTGCGCGTCGGTGCTCGTCGAATGGTGATGGCCCGACGACCAAGTAGCGCACGAGCTTCAATATCACACTGGCGAAAACCCTGACTGGGCTGGTCGGCGAACCCGATCGGAGCATTGACGACGACGGCGGAATATGACGGATGTTCGTCGAGGATTGACTGAAAGCTTTCGTAGAGCAACGGAGGTTCGGGCGCGAACACCGAGCCCGTCAATTTGGCACTCGCCACGACCCATCGCCGCCCCCATGGCGTCGCACCAGCAACGACCGAATAAGGAAGAACGGGTCCGCGCCGTAAGGGCACGACGCACTACCCCCGCGGAGGGCTAATGCCCACCTGCTCAAGGCCTCGAGCGAGTTCCTTGGGGTGAGCAGACGCCTCGACAGCGTCCTCATAAGTAATGATGCCCTCACTGATGAGGCGAACGAGGTCAGATTCCAGCGTCTGCATCCCCTCTTTAGAGTTCGTGAACATGATGTTGGGTAACTGACTCGCCCGTCCTTCACGAATGAGGTTGCGCACGGCACTCGTTGCCACCAACACCTCGAACGCCGCAACCATGCCGCCACCGATTTTGGGAATTAGACGTTGCGCAATAACCGTGTTGAGCGACGCCGCAATCTGGACGCGAGTCTGTTCTTGGCGCTCGGGCGGAAAAACGTCAATAATGCGGTCAATGGCCTGTGGCGCGTCGTTCGTGTGCAATGTCGCAAAGACGAGGTGACCGGTCTCTGCCATCGTCAATGCGATCTGGATTGATTCGAGGTCGCGCATTTCTCCCACCAACAAGACGTCGGGGTCCTCACGCAAGGCCGCGCGAAGAGCTCTATCGAACGAAGGGCTGTCGAGACCTACTTCACGCTGTGACACTGCCGACATTTTGTGATGGTGCACGTACTCAACGGGGTCTTCAATCGTCAAAATGTGAGCCGGACGAGTCTCATTGATGCGATTAATGATGGCCGCGAGTGTCGTTGACTTACCCGATCCGGTGGGTCCCGTAACGAGCACAAATCCACGCGGCTGCTTCACTACCATGTCGGCAGCCATTGGCAAACCGAGGTTCTCAAAGGTAGGGATTTCGGACGGAATCATTCGAAGCGCCAGGGCAGCTTGACCGCGCTGGGTAAAGAGACTTCCGCGAATACGAGCGCGGTCGCCCCACGAGAAAGAAAAGTCAACATCGAGCTTCTCGTTAAACGTCGCGCGCTGTACTTCATTCAGCAGCGGCCACGCGACGCCTCGAATCTGGTCACCCGTCAATAGTGCTGCACCTTCGACGGGTTCGAGTTTTCCGCTCACTCTCACGCGCGGCGCAGAGTCACCGACCAATAACAGGTCGCTACCGTGACGCTCCCACAACGATTCGAGCCAAGGCTCAATCGATAGCGTTTCCATTTATCTCGTCATCGCTTTCAGTACCGTACGTCGAACATTACGCGAAGTGCCCGGCACCAAGGCCGGGCACTTCGCTAACTGCTAATTGAAGATAGTTATTGAACGTTGTCGCACGACGACGGACCCGTGTAAGCGGCCCATTGGTCGGCAGGAAGGCCCGTAACATTACCGAAAGTGCCTGGAGTAGCCGTCGAAGTCGCCGAAATATCGACGAGCAATTCTCCTACGGTCGGAGAGGTCATACCGGTATACGTTCCAGTCGCATAGATAGTGAAGGCGTAGTGAGGCGTGTTCTTCGGCCACGACTGCAGGTACGGTCCACCAAAACCAAGACTGCTGGGGCCAGTAAGCGACGCTTGCGACACCGTGGCTCCCGGGTTCTGTGCATTGAACGCGGAGATTGCTGTCGAGACCGTGGCCCCGTCGGCTTGACACGCCGCTACCGCACTCTTACCAGTAATGCCACCCAAGGCGAAAATCACTACCCCCGCAAGGATGCCGAGCACAACGATAACGATCAAGAGTTCTATCAAAGTAAAACCAGCGCTCGCGTTCAGGCCTTCTGCCTCACGACGCCGCTTAATTCGTTTGTATGCAACCGACATGATTCTCGCTTTCGTAGATAGGCGAACCGACCTTCGGATCTACCTCCGTTAAGTACTCTTAAATTTACTTTATGGAAGCTTTATTTACCATAGTTATTTCAGTAAAAAAGGTATATAGGCAATATTCACTATTTCAAAATTTGTGTACCGCTTACTGAGAAGTACTTAGTCTTTTGATCACTAAAAAATTCTTTGTTTAGTTTTCATCAAACTTTGCGTGACATACATGTCTCTGCACTCTCGTCAACGCGCTTCAGTCCTAATTAACTTGCACTGCAAGATAATCTTCAATATGAGAACGTCGGACCCAAGGCACTTGGTCCGTTCGGCGACATCACTTCGACGTAAGCATTCTCCCCACTCGGCAACGGTGTACATGCAGTAATCAACGTAGAACTGACGACCGTATAGCTCGATGCGGCAATCACTTGATCCAACGACAGCGTTGATGACTTAAGGAAATTCACGCTCAATGTCCCAGTGAGATTCGTTCCACGAATGTTCATGGGGCTTCCGGTGGAACAACTGGCAGACCCAGCGGTGAGCGACGTCACAGTGGGCGGCGTCACTCCAAATGCCCACGTGTTAATCGTCATGGTCGTGCCGCACGTCCCCTGCCCAAATGGTATCGGTGCAGTTTGAGAGTTGCATGTCGCGCTTCCGGTGTTCTTATCAAAGTCACCAAACGTCGCAATGGTTTGCAAGAGTGGACTCTTCGCACAATTTGCCGCCGTGACGGAACTGAGGCAAGTAGATATCGTGACAACGCGCCCTTGTTCCGTTCCCGTCGTCCAACTCGTCGTACACCAAGAATCAACGGACTGGCCGTTAAGTAAGAGAAGTGAAGGCGTCGGTGAGGTCGTCCAACACGGTGCCGGGGGCGAAGCGTTCAATGTCTGGGACATGAAGTTGTAGCGAACATTTTGCAACGCCACTTGGCTGGCGCTATTGGCGGTCGACTGGAACGACTGCGCTGCGGTGAAGTTGGCGGTATTACGTAAATCGTTACCCACCCAGTCCACGAGCGCGATCATGACGATGCTCACGACCGTCAAAAAGACAATCGCCAAGACGAGAGAACTTCCGACGTCGCTATGACGAGCGCGCCGCGAAACACCGCCATAGTCAATCGTTTTTCGGTGCCGATTGCTACTTGACACTGACACTCTTCACGGAGGACGTGGCGGCGAGGTAGCCCGACGATCCATTAGCGGTAATCGTTAGGTAATACGTCGTACCCGACGTCAAGCCAGTGATGGTCGCTCCCGACACGTAGGAGCTCACGGTGCTGCATCCTAAGGTCATCGTCGAACTCGTGCACACGTTGGCCGCGTACGTTTGGCCCGAAGGAGCGTTGGACGCGCCAACGTAACTAATCGATGCGGTGCCCGTGGATCCGCTCGAAGTAGATGAGATGGAGGGTGCAGCTAGAGCAATGGTCGCCTTTACGCCTGACAAAACGCTCGACGTCGAGACGAGATAGCCCGACGACGCTTTCGCAGTAATCGTGACGTAATAGGTAGTCCCCGGGGTGAGGCCCGAGATTTGTGCACCTGTAGTAAAGGAGTTCACCGTGACACAGCCGCTCGTCATCGAGTTGTTCGTGCACGCCGTGGCGCTGTATAACTGAATGTCTGGGGCATTCGATGGCGACGTGAACGCCACGTTGATCACGCCAGCGGCCGTCGTCGAAGACGAACCCGCCAGAGAACTTGGCGAGTTCAGCTGCGTTGTCGCCAGGATTGAAGGTGAGGACACAATCGACGTCGTCGCGGGTTTCAAGCCATCGACATTGGCAGTGACCGTCAAGTAGTAACGAGTACCTTGACTCAGCCCGCCAATGACAGAGCCTGAGGTGAACGCCGCCTCGCTGACGCAGTTGTCGGACATTGCACTGTCAGAACATGCCGTCGCGGTATAGGTCTGTCCAGGCGGCGGATTCGTAAGCCCCGCGAAGGTAACGACCACGGATCCTGCCAGTGATGCGGAGGGGACGACCGACGTCACGGTGGGAGTCGTTGAGGCACCACTCGACACCGCCGACGACGTACTGGAAGTCGCGAAGATGTATCCGGTGGACGCGTCCGCCGTCACGGTGACGTAGAACGTCGTGCCCGGAACGAGGCCAAGAATATTCGTACCCGACGCGTACGACGTGTACGACGTGCAATGCAACGTCATCGACGCATCAACACATGCTTTAGCCGTGTACGTCTGACCCGACGGAGCATTCGACGATCCACTGTACGCAATTGTCAATCCGCCAATGGTGCTCGCTGGAGGCGTGACACTCGACACGCTGGGTGCGTTAAGTTGCACCGACGGCGCCACGATGATTTGACCGCTGCCGCTCATCACGAGCGCGACAGACTCGGATTGTCCTTGAGGACCAAGGACTTGAATTGTTAACTCTTGAGGTACCGTCGTCCCCGACGTGCAGGTTGACGACGTTAGCGAAAAGTTTGATCCACTCCAGTAGTACAACGAGGTAATTGACGCGCTGTACGACGAGGTATACGGCGAAGGAGGCTTCAACGCTGTCGTCAATACGCTGTTGTAGTACATAGCCGTCGTAGCGGGCGAACACGCCGCAAAGACGGGGCTCAACGTTTGTTGAAACGCTGAGTAGACCTGTTCGGCGACGCTGCGGAGCACCGTATCGGTGACCGCTAAATTGCGGTGTTCGGCCGACGACGAGAAGGCAGTCGAAAAGGCCACGAGCAAACTCACGACCGTGATACTCAAAATAATCATCGACATGAGAACCTCGACGAGCGTATCGCCACCCTCTCCACAGCGTTCGGCACGCTTGACGTGATTCTGCTTTGTCATCGTGACCAATCAGATCACGGCGAAGCGATATTGAGACTGACGTTGTTAGAGATCGAAGCGGTACTCGCGACCAAGAACGCTGCCGTCACGGTGCCGTTGTTGTTGAGTATCACCTCTCCATTCGGTACGTAAATCCCTCCGTAACCGTATCCGGCCATGCCGTTATTACCGAGGGTCATTGGATTTGTCACCCCTGACGCCGCGACGTCCCACACTGCCACGTACTGATACTGCGCCAAGCCCTTCAAATTAATAGTCGCATCATTGCCAAACGTCACGGCGCCGGTGTGAACGTAAAACAAGACCCCACTCGTTCCCGTCACCGTCGTGTTATTCGACGTCGAAAGGGCAGTAGTCGCGCTGTCAAAGATGTACGTACCGGTCGCGAACGTGACGTTGACGTTATTCAAAAGCGTCAAACCGTTCTCAAACCAAAAGGTGCCGCCAGGCGTGAACTGCACTGTCGCTCCATTAGTGAACGCCGTACCGGGATTCGTGGCGTAATTGCCCGGTGGACACGTGTACACGTTGCCAGACGACGAGCACGTCACGGTCGATCCCCCACTTGGAGGATCCGCCGGTGGCGTCAACGAAGCAAAGGGGTCACCTATTTGGTTGGTGTAGAACTCGGTCAATGGATATGTCGCGCCACTTCCCGCGGAGACCGAGTTCAGGGCAGTATCGGCAGTGTTAATACTCTTCGCCAATAATTGGGAGTTCGCCGACATCGATACTGCACCCGCGTAGGGCGAAGCAATAGCGAGGGCGCCGTTATCAACACCGGTACCAACGTTGATGGACAGTACCGAGTTGTTACCGAGGGTAAGTGCAATTGGTGAAGTTGTGCTCAGCAGTGAAAAGGGTGCGAACGTCAATAGCTGCGTCGGATTGACCGCCTCGGTGAACGCCCGCGGTGTGGCACTCAACGCAAAAGCGAACGGTGTCGAAGAACCCGCTATGACACTTTGCGTCTCTGTAACGGGAAGTGTCACCTGCTTGACGTCCGACGCCTTCACCCACGAAGTGAGAGCTTGCGTGAAGCAACCACTCGCCGTTGGAGCACACGAAATCGCTGGCTTCGTCGCCGTCGCACTCGTCGCCGACAGATCCGTGGCCACTGTTTGGGTCGATGAAGGTGTGGAAGATGGTGCTGCAATACAGAGATTACGGACCAAAGAGTACGTGGTCGTGGATCCATTTTGAAGAGAATTGTACGAGACGTAGTTGAGATAACTACCTGATGCACTCCCCCACTCGAGGGCCAAAAGTTGCACGCCGGTGCCACACGTCGGCGTCGCGTTGTCAGTTAGCCTCTGTGCGCTCTGCACGTCCTTACTAAAACTGGCCGAAAGGGTTTGCGCGTTACCAGAGTCGGTAATCCGCCCAGATACAGTTGATTGAAGAGAAAACACCGCGACAAGACCGAACGCCAGACCCCCGATCACTAGGGGAAGGATGACCAAGGTGACCAGAAGCTCAATGAGTGTCATGCCGTCATCGCCTCGCTTCAACGCGACATGCCGTCCCGCTTCGCACGCGGGCACCTCGCCCCGGACCGGCTTCGTGCGTGTTCTCAACATGAAGCGACCGGGCCGTGGGGTCATTATCCCACCTTGACCTGGTTGTAGATGCCGTACATGGCTGAAATTAATGCGACCGCGACAAATCCCACCACGATGCCCATAACGATGATGATCGCCGGTTCGAAGAGGGACGTCGCTCGATCGACCTTGGTCTCTAACTCTCGGCCGTAGTACGTGGCCGCGACCTCGAGCTGCTGGTCGAGCGTTCCCGTCTCTTCTCCTACACGAAACATCTGCTTCGCCGCCGAGGGAAACAGTCCCGAGCGCGCGAGTGGAGCGGCGAGACCTTGCCCCTCCATCATCTCTTCTCGAATGTCTTCGAGGGCTGTTCGGTAGACGTAGTTATTCGATGACTCCGCCGTCACCGTCATCGACTGAGGGAGATCAACGCCGGCACGAAGTAGGGAGGCCAGGATTCGACAGATTCGTTCAATAATTGCGGTCTCGGTAATATCACCCACCACCGGCATGTGCAGCAACCACGTGTCGAGGTAGCGGCGGCCCCCGGCGTTACGTCTCATTATCATGAACCCAATGACAATGAGAAGGATGCCGCCGAAAATCTCGTACCACTTTTTACCGACAAAAGAAGACACGTTCAGCATCAATTGGGTCATGAAGGGCAACTTCGCGTGCAAGGAAGCGAAGAACACCACAAAGCGTGGCATGACGAAGATTCCGAGAACCATGATTGTGAAGACCGACATTCCAGCAACAACACTGGGATAGACGAGTGCCGCGGTGATCTTGCTACGTGCCTTTACGTCGCGCTCAATGTAGTCGGCCAATTGATTCAAGACCGAGTCGAGATTGCCGGTCAGTTCGGCCGACTCCAAGATGCCAACGTAAAAGTTCGGAAACGCTTCGGGGTGCGCCTTCGCCGCCGCCGCGAACGTGTCGCCGCTTCGAAGTCGCTCGATCATGTCAAGCAGTATCGACTTGAGTAATTTGCCTTGCGTTTCGTCGACGATGACCTCCAACGCCGCCATGATGGGGATGCCCGCCTTCATAAAAACGGCCATCTGGCGCGAGAAGTTCATGATCTCTGGACGAGGGACCTTCTTCTTCGTAATCTCGAACTTAAGAAGGCTCTTCTTGGCCTTAACATCAAGGACTTGCATACCTTGATGCAACAACGTTAAGTGCAACGCACCAGCAGACGTCGCCGTCTCGTTGCCGGAAATTTTCTTACCTTTATTATCCATTGCCACATAGCGAAACTTCGTCAAGACCGCTTTGCGAGGTTTCGATGCCCTCATCGCATTTCGCTTGGCGTGACGTGATACCTTTGGCCCGCTCAATCGAAGTGCACGGCGCTTCTGCGTCCTCTTATCTTCTTTCTTTTCGTTTCTTGTCAGTTCGATTGTCATAGCGTGTAGACGCTCCGAATCACTTCGGCAATCGTCGTAATGTCCTTGTGCACCAAATTGATTGCCTCTTGGCGCATCGTGCGCATACCCTGTTTTACGGCGAGCGCGCGCAGCTCTTCCTGCGTCGCCCAACCAACGACGAGGCGCTTAATCTCGGGCGTCATGACGAGCAACTCGTACACGCCAATTCGTTCCTTATAACCCGTGCCAGTGCAGAAATTGCAACCCGCACCTTGGTAGAACACGCTCTTGGCTGGTCCGATTGTGTCTTCGAAAAACGCCATCTCCTCGTCGCTCGGTGTGTACTCCGTCTTGCACGATGGGCAAATCCGCCGCAGGAGACGCTGGCCGACGACACCGAGTACCGATGACGCCACCAAGAACGACTCGATGCCCATGTCCAAGAATCGGTGCAGCGCCGACACCGAGTCGGTGGCGTGCAAGGACGAGACGACAAAGTGACCAGTTAATGCCGACTGCACGGCCACGCGCGTTGTCTCGACGTCGCGAATCTCACCGACCAAAATTGCGTCCGGGTCTTGTCGCAGAATCGACTTGAGCCCTGTCGCGAACGTCAAACCCGCCTGTTCATTGGTCTGGATCTGGTTGATCGAAGGGAAGACATACTCAACCGGGTCTTCAATGGTCATCACGTTCACTGTCTGGTTCGCGACTTCGCTGAGCGTGGCGTACAGCGTGGTGGTTTTCCCACTGCCCGTTGGACCCGCACAGAGCACCATGCCAAAGGGTGCGCGCACCATCTTTGAGTACGTGGCGTACGTGTCGGCGGGCATTCCCAAATCCTTCAAGCTGAGGACCGAACGAGTTTTGTCAAGGATTCGAAGTACGCAGTTCTCACCCATGATGGTGGCCACCGTCGAGACGCGAACGTCGACTTCGCGACCGTCAATCGTGATCGCCAACTGACCGTCTTGGGGACGTCGGCGCTCGACGATGTTCATGTTGGCCATGACCTTTATGCGGCTTACTAGCCCCGGGCCAATCGACGCCGGCAATTGAATAATCTCCTTCAACACGCCGTCAATGCGAAACCTCACTCGAATAACTACATCGGACGGCTCAATGTGCACGTCCGACGCACGATCACGCATTGCCTGAGTCAGAATACGGTCAACGACTTGAACAATGGGTGCGTCGTCACCGACTACTACAACGTCATTCGACTCAGTCGGCCTTTTGCGTGACACTTCGACTGATTGAAACGCGTGCACCAAATCGTTCAATTGCGATATCGAACGGTAGTTTGTGTCAACCGCCCAGCGAATGTCGCTAAGTGGCGCAACGACGAAACGTACTGCCATCGAACTTAAGGAGGTCAACCGATCGCGTAGTTCATCGCTTGGCTCCGCGATTGCGACGACGAGTTGGCCATCCTCGATACGCAAGGGAATTGCTCGATGGTCACGCGCCACAGACTCATCGACGAGCGCGAGCACGTCATCCTCAATTGTGGTGCGACGAAGCTCGGCCATCTCGAAGCCAAAGCTTTCGGCGATCGCGTGTGCCAAGGCGACGTCAGACAAAACGCCTGATGAAATCAGTGCCTCGCACAACAAACCGCCGAGGCGATGTTGCACCTCAAAGGCGACGGAGAGTTGCGCCTGGGTGACTAGGTTTTTCTCGATCAACTTTTCGCCGATAAGACCGAGCGAAGTGCCAGCGAACACGTCGCGCAACGCATCTTCGAGCGAGCTCGTTTCTTGGGCTGAAGGGACAACCGACGTGCCCGTGATCGAGGTACCCTTTTTCACTCCGTTGACGTGTGATGAGTTGGCCCCACTTTTGCCGGATGTGGTTTCGTCACTTTCCGCACCATGCTTTGAGTGATGGTCCTCGCGCTTGTTCTTCTTAAAAGCCATGTCAACTCCTTATGACCCGACCTCAACTTCAGGAATTCAGACTCAGCAAGTGCACATCGACATTGACGTCCTACCTGAAGCCAAGTCTCTCACAGCGTTTTTTGTTTTTCCATAGTGAATTTGATTTACACATCGCGAACTAAGTGCCTTCACAGATAGTTGTGTTGCAATGTTGCAACAGAATTCTTTTTTGCACACGTCATAGTGAAAATGCACTACGTCACGTATCAAAGACGTAAACAATGTGTAGACAATTTACGTTGCACGATGAAAAACGATCGCGGCGAGGAACTTCAATTCACTCACGACGCTCGACTGTCGAAGCAGATTCATTTTTGGTTCCGCAGCACGTCTTTCGAGCGCTTTTGTGCATAGTTGGACTCGCTCACTAAAGTCATAAGTCCAACTACCGGTCAATTTGTTGCCGAACAAACGAAGACACGTAGGCGTCGCCAGTCGTCGCCAGAAGAATCGCGTCACTTCAGGCGTTGAGAATTTTTTTTACTCAATATCGCGAGAAATTCATGAGTTTCAACCTCGTGAGGAATCGTTGCCCCCATACTGCGCGCGCGCGTCGCCCTAGTAAATCCTTACCTTAAGTATTCGAGCGCAACGTCAAAGAACGTGTGACCGACCTCTTTCGCCGCCTTGTAAGTCAGAGGTTGTCGATCACTGGTGCGAGATCGTTATAACGAAGAAGGCGACTGCATTCGCCGTCAAACTCGATTTCGGTCATGGAACAGTGTTCGATGCGCGGACGCAATCGTTCTCGACCATCAAGTCGTTGGTACAACTTCAATGCTTGCTCGATGAATCCTCCGTGCACGACGAGCACGACTAATTGGTGGGGATGACGCTCAATGAGTCGCCCCATCGCTTCGACACAACGATTATTGAAACCGATGAGTGATTCGCCGCCCGGCACGTTCACGGCATAGGGATCGATGTCCCAGTTCACCGGCTCGTAACGCTCTGCGATTTCGTTCCACGAAAGTCCGTCCGCTTCACCCACGCCGAGTTCACCAAGCGACTCGTCGGCTACTGGCAAGAGCTCTCTGTTAATTGCGCGAAAAACAATCTCGCCAGTCTCAATCGCCCTCGGCAATGTCGAGGTGTAGAACGCGGCGGCCCCAGCGAGTTCGTCGGTGAGAGCGAGTCGCGCCGCGAGCGCTCGCGCCTGGTCGCGGCCGAGGTCCGTCAGTCCGCCGTCGCCAATCGGACCTCCGGCAAGTCCTCGTTCATTGGCGACACTCTCGGCGTGGCGAATCATGAGCAGTCGCGTTCCAGTCGGCAGGGGCCCACGTTGGCGAAATCCTTCGGGAGGAAGAAGCTCAACGTCACTCACGCGAGCTCACCGACGAACGCTTCGAGTTGGCGAAGGGTGCGACACTCGATCACTCGATCGCAGTACGGAGCGTACTGACTAACTATCGAGTCACCGCTGTCCCAGTAACTCGTTGGCTCGGGGTTCAGCCAGTAGACGGCCTTCGCACGGTAGTGCAGGTCCGCCAACACTTCAGCGTGGGCCTGGTGGTAGTTGTTACGAGCGTCACCAAGAATCAACACTGTTGATCGCTTAGTGAGATCCTTCGCGTAAGTGTCGTGAAACGTCATCAAAGCCCGCCCGTAGTCCGAGTGACCATCAAAGGCGATTACGTTGGCTTCGGCGTTAATGCGCGCGACGGCGTCGGCGGGATCCTCTACTCCGTCAAAGAGTCGTGTCACCTCGTCGAGGCCGTCGACGAAAACGAAACTGCGCACCTTGGAGAACTGCGAGCTGATCGCGTGCACCAGATGCAGCGTGAAGCGCGCGAATGAGGCGACCGAACCTGACACGTCGGCGATCACGAAGATCTCAGGTTTGGCCGGTCGCGGCGGCTTAAAGCGCAGGTCGATCGGCACGCCGCCAGTTGAGAGAGAGCGCCGCACCGTGTGTCGCAAATCGACGGGACCCCGGCGGCGGCGGCGGCGCTTGCGCGCGAGTCGGACCGCGAGCTTTCGACTTAAAGGTCGAAGCGCGCGCTCGAGCTGGGCCATCTCATCACGATTGGCGTGCATCACGTCAAGGTCTTCGGGTAGCGGTTTGCGCACCGATTTCGCCAGCGCACTAGATCCGCGATCGTCGACGAGACGCTCTCGTATTTCACGTTCGATCTCGGCCTTCAACTGTTCAATTCGCGACGTCACTTCGTCGCGCGCCAGTCGATGCGCGAGTTCATCGCGATCCTCAACAAGCGTCCCTTGAAGTAGCCGCTGTTCGAGCGTCTCGAGCTCAAGATTTCGCAACGTGCGATAGAGGTAGTACGTGCCGCCGACGGGTCGACCGGGCTCCATACCCGAGTAGCGCGTGACCGCTTCACCCGCGCCACGGCGCATCGCGTCACGATCACCGTCGCGCAGTGCTCGAAAGAGCATTTCGGCAAGTTCTTGGGCGCTCATCGAGCCGGCCGCCCCTCCCCCTTGTCCACGACCTTGACCGGGAACGCTTGCGCCCTCGGCCCCTTCGCCCTCGTCTCGTTCGGTATTGAGTTCGTCGCCTAAGAGCTCCGCGGCGCTGTCCCACGATCGAATCGAGAAGAAGACCTCGAAGGCGGTGTTAAAGACCGGCAGGTGATCGCCGTCCTTCACGAGGGTCGCTGCGAGTGTGGCGCGAACCATCGTTCGATCGCTCAAATTAATGACTTCCACGGCACGTGCGGCGTCGACGTGTTCGCTCATCGACACGGGAATCCCGGCGGCGCGAAGTTCGCCAATGAAGTCGCCCAGCAGATTAAGCAACGGGCCTCGAGCGACCGAGCAGCTCCTTGGTGGCGCGCTCGATATCGGACTGGTACTTCAACAAGATGTGCAACGTCGCTCTGGCGTCCTCGTCGCCAATCTCCTCGCGGCCGAGCACGACGAGCGTGCGCGCCCAGTCCAAGGTTTCCGAGACCGACGGTGCCTTTTTGAGATCAATGGTGCGAAGGGAGCGAACGACCTGGGCGATCTGCTCGGCGAGCGCGCTCGAGATCCCTGGCACGCGCGACAAGATGATGTCGCGTTCGCGCTCGACGCTCGGGTAGTCCACGTAAAGGTACAGACACCGGCGCTTCAACGCCTCAGAGAGTTCGCGCGTGTTGTTCGACGTTAGAAAGACCATTGGAATCTGCTTGGCGCGCACGGTGCCCAGTTCGGGAATTGAAACTTGATACTCCGAGAGGATCTCGAGCATGAGTGCTTCGGTCTCGAGTTCCACGCGGTCCACTTCGTCGATTAACAACACCACCGGGTCAGTCGCCGTGATGGCTTCGAGCAAAGGACGCGTCAGCATGAACTCCTCGGCAAAAATGTCCTCTTCCAAGGCGTGCCACTCTTCGCCGCCCATGTCCTCGGGACGACCCGCCTGGATGCGCAGTAATTGCTTGCGGTAGTTCCACTCGTAGAGCGCCTTTGATTCATCCAGTCCCTCGTAGCACTGAAGACGGATCAGTCGCGCCCCGATGGATTCAGCGACGGCTTTGGCGAGCGCCGTCTTGCCGGTGCCGGCGGGTCCTTCGACGAGTACTGGTTTCGCCAGACGATCGGCCAAGTACGTCACCGAAGCAATCGCGTCGTCACATAAATAGTCGTTCTCGGCGAGGAGCTTTTGGACTTCCCCTGGTGACTCAAAGCGCACGGGTGGCAAGCTCGAAAGTCCGAGTCGTTGGGCGAGCTCTTCTCTCGGGTCTAAAGCGCTCATCGAATCTGTCCCTCTCCTCGAACTACCCACTTCATACACGTCAGTTCGCGAAGTCCCATGGGGCCGCGCGCGTGCAACTTCTGAGTCGAGATACCGACCTCAGCACCCAGTCCCAGTTCGCCGCCGTCGATAAAGCGCGTGGACGCATTCACGAGCACCGCCGCGGCGTCAACGCGGCGAACCCACGCGTCGGCGTTCTCATCGTTTTGAGTAAGAATCGCTTCGCTGTGACCCGTACCGTAGGTCGCCACGTGGGCTATAGCGTCGTCGAGCGACGCCACAACCTTCACCGCCAGCGTCAAGTCGAGGAACTCTCTGGCGAAATCATCGTCGCTCGCGAGCGTCGCCGCGGGGAGGAACGCCATCGCTTCTTCGTCAGCGCGCAGCTCCACGTCGGGTATCGCTGCAGCGAGCGCGGGCAGGAACGTCGGCGCGATTCGCGCGTGGACGATGACCGTCTCGGCGGCATTGCAGACCCCAGGTCGCGACGTTTTCGCGTTCTTCACAATGGCGACGGCTTGGTCAAGGTCCGCCGACTCGTCGACAAAGACGTGACAGTTTCCCTCGCCGTCGAGTACGTAGGGCACGCGCGCGTGTTCACGCATCGCCGCGATCAGGCTCGGTCCCCCGCGAGGAATGAGACAGTCAAGTACGTCAGTGAGTTGCATGAAGGCCACGGCAGACTCGTGCGAGGGGTCTTCGACAAGCGATACGCCCTCGGGCGCCAAACCTTCTTTTTCGAGTGCGTCTTGCCACAACTGCACGATGAACTTGTTGGTCCGTATCGCCGACGATGATCCCCGCAGGAACGCCGCGTTGCCACTTCTCACGCACAGACCCGCCACGTCACTCGTCACGTTCGGACGATTTTCGTAGACAACGCCAATCACCCCTAATGGCACGCGAAGTCGCTC
>DAIQOO010000016.1:3660-8418 GCA_036787845.1 Acidimicrobiales bacterium | reverse complement strand
GTCGTCACGCCCGACCACGTCGCCATGTGCGCGGCCGCCAACTTCGACGCCATGCCACCACTACCCACACCCGATCGACTTGATCCAGCTGCTTCAAGGAGGTCCGTGTCAAAGGCCGTAACCTCTTCGATCAAGGTGGCCGAGGAGTCAAGTCGCGGATCAGCGGTCAGCAGTCCGTCCGTGTCGGTCAAGAGCACAAGGTGCGACGCGCCCACCAGGTTCGCTACCAACGCGGCCAGGCGGTCATTATCGCCGAATCGGATCTCTTCGTCAGCGACGGCGTCGTTTTCATTCACGATCGCCACGACGTGCAACTGCGCCAACGCTTCGAGGGTCCCTCGAGCGTGCAAGTACTGCCCACGATGCGAAAAGTCCAACGGCGCGAGCAACACTTGGCCCACCTTGGCTCCGAGCTCACCAAAAGCATTGCGCCAGGCGTGCATCAACAAAGGCTGTCCCACGGCCGAGACCGCCTGGAGCGTAACGGCGTCACGCGGACGCGGACGAGACTGTCCAACCTCTGCCCAACCGGCAGTAATCGCGCCCGACGTCACGACGACGACCGACCACCCTTCGTCGCGCAGTGCCACGACGTCGGCGGCGACACCCACCAAGACGTCGTAGGCGACGTTGCCGTCGGCGTCAGTGACTGACGACGTACCAATCTTGACAACGACACTACGACTTGTCATCGCCGTCTCCAGGATCAAGTCGGCCGTGACGAGCGAGTCGCTCACGTCGGGTGGCTCGGTGGTGATCGCCACGATCTAGCCCTGTGCCAACCTCGTCACGCCACCACTCAAAGGAGAGTGTGCCGATGCTCACCACGTCACCGTCGCGCACGCCCGCTCGCGTTAAGAGACGATCAACCCCTAGCTCCTTAAGTCGGTGGACAATCTCTGCCAGTGCTTCGTCATCGGTGAGGTCTTGGAAGCGAACCGCACGCCTAGCCGCTCGACCCTCGACGATCCAACCGTTCTCACCGACTCGCTCGACGGTGATTTCATCGGGCACGGGCCGGTGCACAACAATCTCGTGCTCGAGTGCGTCGAGCTCTTGCTCGCGCGCGCTCGTGACGAGTTGCGCTAACGCTCCGACTAACTGGTCGAGACCATCGCCGGTCACGGCGGAAATAGCGTCCACGCCCTCTAGTTCAAACGCCGCGACGTCGCCCTTTGAGCCAACGACGACGCGAGGGCGATCGAGCAGATTGGCCTGGTAGCTACCGAGCTCACCAAGCAACACCTCCAACTGTTCCTCCGGCGGGCGTGGGGCTAATTCAGAGAGATCAAGCAACACGCACAAGACTCTGGCGCGCTCAACGTGGCGCAAGAAGTCGTGCCCGAGTCCTCGACCCTCGGCGGCGCCTTCGATCAGTCCGGGAATATCGGCCATGACGAACTCGGTGGCGTCGCTCGGTCGAGCTGAACGCGCACCGACTCGTACGACGCCGAGATTCGGCGTGAGGGTCGTGAAGGGATAGTCCGCGATCTTGGGTCGTGCCGCGGATACGCGAGAGATGAGCGTGGACTTGCCGACGTTAGGAAATCCGATCAACGCGACGTCCGCCTGCAGCTTTAACTCGAGGTTGTACCAGCGCTCGTCGCCGACTTCACCCTGCTCGGCGAAGGCCGGCGCACGACGTCGATTGGAGAGAAACCTTGCGTTGCCTTGCCCGCCCAGTCCACCCTCGGCCGCGAGCCAACGATCACCCGGGCCCTTTAGATCCTCCAGCAGTTCACCTTCGGCGCTGTAGACAATGGTGCCCACGGGCACCGAGACGACGATTTCTTTACCGCGTGAGCCGTGCTGACGCTTGGAGGTGCCGTGTTGGCCGTCGGTGGCGCGACGAAATGGGTGGTCACGAAACCCGAGCAACGACGCTTGATTGTGGTCGGCTACGAGCCATACGTCACCGCCGCGTCCACCGTCACCGCCGTCGGGACCGCCCTTGGCGACGTGAGCCTCGCGGCGAAAACTCACGCACCCAGCGCCGCCGTTACCGGCCTTGGCGTGCAATTGAGCGTTATCGACGAAGGAGGACACCCATCCATCCTACGGCCCGCCTTCGACGATCCCTTTAGCGAAGCAGTTCATAGACGGCGGCGTCGAAGACCAACTGATGGCGAGCGACGTCATCCGAGGTGGTCGCTGGACACATGAGCGCCATGTTGTGAAAGGGCGTCAACAAGACGCCCCGGTTGACGAGATAGAGGTGCAAGAACTCTTCGAGCAGTGGATCGGCACTGTTATTGGACTCGCCACCGTTGCGCGGCGAGGGCCACGCGAATCGGTACTCACAGCGCGCCCCGAGCTGGCTGATCGACCAGGGCAACTGGTGCGCTTCAATGGTGAGCTGCACGCCGTTCGCGAACTGTGTAGCGAGACGTTCCATTAAAGCAAAGGCGTCGTCAGTGAGCACCTCAGCGAGTACCGCGCGCATCGCGGCAAGACTCATGGCGTTGCCCGCCAACGTGCCCCCGATGCCACCAACGTCGTCGATGTCGGCGCCTTCGTCAACGGCCGCCATAACGCGCCTCGCGAGCACGTCCGAGAGTCCGTAGGCGCCACAGGGCACACCCCCGCCGAGTGACTTACCAATGGTGATCGCGTCGGGTTCGAGATGAAAGCGACGAGTGGCGCCGCCCGGACCTGCAGAGAACGTGTGCGTCTCGTCCAAAATCAACAACGTTCCTGCTGCGTCGCACAGCCGGCGAACGCCTTCCAAGAAACCGTCCTCGGGTAGGACGATGCCGATGTTGGTTAGCGCGGGTTCACATAAGACCGCCGCGACGTCGCCGTAGCTGAGTTCGCGCTCCAACGCGTCAAGATCGTTGAACTCAACGACGCGCGTCGTCAACGTCGGATCGAACGCGGGTCCGACGTTGCCTGGGCGAGATCGTGGGAGACCTTCGGCGTCGACGACGACGAAGGTCTCATCGACGGTGCCGTGGTACGAGTATGAGAAGACGAGGATCTTCGGCCGCTGCGTCACCATTCGCGCTAATCGCAGCACCCAACGATTGGCGTCGGTCGCAGAGAGCGTGAACGACCATCGCTCGAGATCGAAACGACGGGCCAGTTCGCCCGCTACCCACTGCGCGTCGTCACTGGGCAACATCGTGGTCACGCCGCCACTAACGCCAACGCGCGCCTCGAGCGCCTCCACGAGCGGGGCGGGCGAATGGCCGGCCATCGCACCGGTATCGCCCAAGGCGAAGTCCACGAGCTCGTGACCGTCGAGGTCGGTGATCATCGCGCCGTGGGCACTCGAAAATCCCAAAGGGAATCCGCCGGCCCACTTCTTCATCCACGTCATGGGAACGCCGCCCAAGAGATTGACCGACGCTTCATTTAGGGCTTTTGACCTCGGGTGGTTCGACACGTAACTCTGACGCTCGAGGGCCACTAACTCCTTTAGTTGCTGGCGATTTAGATAGTCCATGGGCCCATCGTAGGGCTATGACTATGAAATTCCTGTGTGAAGGTACGAGAGAAACCAGTGATGAACAGGGAATTTATGGAAACCAAGTTGTAATAAGTGCCAATTCTTACAGCAATATCCCCAAATTTCCCTATTTTTACGGTAAAAATAACGGTGGTTACTGGGAACGCCCAGTTCCGTTTCAACGAGAGTAAGGAGTCCACCGGTGAACAAGGCCGAGTTGGTAGAAGCAATTGTCGCCGAGAGTGGCGCCACCAAGAGCACGGTAGCGGAAGTTCTCAAGGCATTTGAGGACGTCGTTGTTGGCAATGTATCCAAGGGTGAGAAGATCGTACTGTCGGGTTTCTTGTCTTTCGAGCGTGTTGAGCGTAAGGCCCGCACTGCGCGCAACCCACAGACTGGTGAAGCGATCCAGGTCAAGGCCTCGCGAGCGCCGAAGGTCTCCATTGGGTCGACCTTCAAAAAGGCCGTCAAAGGCGCGTAGTTCTTGCTGCAAACTAAGAATCCCCCGTGCCGAGGCTCGGGGGATTCTTAGTTTTAGGAGGAAAACTCAGCCGGCGAGTACGTCGACCAGTTTCCTGCCGCCGCGAAAACCGAATTTCACAGTTCCCTCAGCGAGCGCGAACAGCGTGTCGTCCTTACCGATGCCGACGTTGCGGCCGGGATGGAACTGAGTGCCACGCTGGCGAACAATGATGCTGCCGGACTTGACGAGCGTTCCGTCGAACGACTTTACGCCCAGCCGCTGGGCATTGGAGTCGCGACCGTTTCTAGTCGAACCTCCGCCTTTGGTCTTTGACATCGATACTCCTTAGGCCTTGGCCGAAATCTTGGTGATTTCGACGGTCGAATAGTGCTGGCGGTGACCCCAGCGCCTGCGCTGGATTGACTTCGCCTTATAGGTGAGCGCGCGAATCTTGGGACCCTTCTCGCCACCAATAATCTTCGCGGTCACCGTGGCACCCTTCAACGCTGGTCCGGCGACAACATTGTCACCATCGACGAGCAAAACGGGCTGGAACTCTACATCGGCACCAATCTCTTCGGGACGTAAATCGACGCGGACCACTTGGCCCTCGGTGACGCGCTCTTGAGATGTGCCTACACGGATAACTGCGTACATAAGGTTTCCATACTAGCCGAAGCGAGCGAAGGCTCGCGAGCTAGAGTCCCGTCTTAACGATGAATCCGCGACCGTCACAGACGCTGCATACCAGCGAGAGCGACTCCAACAGCCCCTCGTTCACTCGCTTTCTGGTCATTTCGACGAGCCCCAATTCCGAGATGTCGAAGACCTGCGTGCGGGTCTTGTC
>DAIQOO010000016.1:0-3560 GCA_036787845.1 Acidimicrobiales bacterium | reverse complement strand
ACGAAGTATCGCTCAAAGAGCGGCAAATCCTCGGTGTCACGGTCGTAGTACTCAATGCGATCGGCCAGTTCCGGGTTCACCGCCAGCACGTACTCCAGGACCTTTTCGTACAGGGTCTTATCGTCAATCAGCACCGCGCGATACTCATCGTTGAGTTCTTCACGCAACACTCGAACCGCTAGGTCCAAGTCACGATAAATCAGACGTGGTTGATTGGATTTGGCGACTTCGGCTTCGATCGCCGACCACTTCTCTACCAGTGAGGTCACGTCACGCGAAAGATCATCCGCCGTGACGCCCTCGGCGGCGGTGCGGATGATGATGCCGTGGCGTTCGGGCTTTACGTCGTCGATGATTCTGCGAAGACGTCGACGTTCGCCGTCGGGCAGGCGCTTGGAGATACCAATCGTCGAAGAGTTCGGCACTAGAACCGCAAAACGGCCGGGCAGCGATACCTCTTGGGTCAATCGAGCGCCCTTCGCCCCAATGGCGTTCTTCGTCACTTGACAGTAAATTGTTTGACCGGCCTTGATCATCTCTTCAATACGTTTGTTGTTGGCCGGCGAGCCGTCCACGTCGTCGGTGTCGAAGGAAACGTCACCGCGGTATAGCACAGCGTTCTTTGGAATACCGATATCCACGAAGGCGAGTTCCATACCCGGCAACACGTTCTGAATGCGGCCTACGTAAATATTGCCGTCGATCTGGTTTGTCTCGTCCGCGTTCTTCGCGAGAATGTATTCAACCATCGAGCGCCCCTCAAGCGTGGCGATATGGGTGCCGTCTTCGGTGGTGTGCACCGCCATGAGGTAACGACCTTGGGCCCTGGTGCGACGCTCACCACCGCGGCGGCGGCGGTTGCGGCTCTGGCGTCCCGCGTCCGAACCGGCACTTTCGGGTGCTGACGCTTCTACCGGCGCCTCTACCGCGCGGCGCACCTGGCTGGACGGGCCGTTCTCTCGATTTTCGCGGTTCTCGCGGTTACCTTGTGAACCTTGACCCGATCGTCCTCGGCCCCCTCGACGACGGCGGTTACCGCCGCCCTGATTAGAGGTATTCGTGCCCGCCGGTGACGGCGCGTTTGAACTACCGCTACCGGGTCGAGTGTCGCCTATTTGAGGTGCGGGTCGGGTATCGCCAATCTGAGGATTCGACGATGAGGGTACGGGTTGGTTGGATTCGTCGTTCACGACGGGTACTCCTTGCGTTCTGAGTGGTTGGGTCGTAGTGCGTCGCACCACGGGTAGGAACCGCACGTGGCGAGACGCTCACGAGGGTGGGATGAAAAGAGTTGGAGGCTCGTTGGGCCGCGACGAAGAGAAACGTCAGGATAATCAGTAAATTCAATGCACTACTTGGTACCACGTGTCGTCCTCGATGCTGTGCGTAACGGAGTGGAAGCACTGCGTTACAGCGGCGTACTTTTTGCGTCTGACACCCCTTGTGTCAAAGCGCCCAACGCTTAAAGGTTACCCCACCAGCGGCTCAACCTGCCTTTTTCAACGTCGAAGTTGTTTTAGGG
The DNA here is from genome assembly GCA_036787845.1 of Acidimicrobiales bacterium. Classification (GTDB taxonomy): domain Bacteria; phylum Actinomycetota; class Acidimicrobiia; order Acidimicrobiales; family RAAP-2; genus RAAP-2. The sequence continues at coordinate 2,038 of DAIQOO010000016.1, read as the reverse complement.
GTCGTCGTCGTTGGCGTGGTCAACTGCGCCTTGAGCTTCACGGGCGTGATCGGATGAGCGACGAGATAGTTGAACGTCCTCGCCACGACCGGCGCCGCCGCGGAGGCGCCGTAACCACCTTCGTCAATCACGCACAAAACGACGTACTTGGGATGCGTCACGGGACCAAAGCCAACGAACCACGAGTTTGGCTCCTTAGCGTTCGGGTTGCTCGCGGTACCGGTCTTTCCAGCGATAGGAAATGACGAGAGAGAGAAGTTGATGACGCTGTGAAACGCTGAATACGCGGTGCCCGAAGGACTCGCGACGACGCCTATGAGTCCTTGCAGTATGGGATCACGAATACCCGCGGGCAGCTTGACGTGACCGAGTACGCGCGGGGTGTAGCGAATAACGACCTTGCCGTGGGGATTAATAACCGCCGCGGCGACCTCGGGCGCGTAGCGCGTACCGCCGTTCGCGAACGTGGCGTACGCGTTGGCGAGCGCAATTGGCGACAACGCCGTGGTGCCTTGACCAAAGGCCATCTCGATGTTGTCACCGGTGTACCAAGTCACGTGCGGAAAGGCCTTGGGGGCTGCTGCGTGCAGTGCCTGGCGGACAGCTGGTGAGTCCACACGACCCTGCACTTCATTTGGCAGGTCGATGTTCGTCGCTTGCGTCAAGCCATAGTCCGCGGCGACGTTTTGAATTGGGGTCTGTCCGTACTTGTTGGTCTGGGACCAAAAGAGATAGCCCAAGTTGTAAAAGTAGTAGTCCGACGAAACCGTCAGCGCCTTGGGCAAGTTGACGGTTCCGGCCGCGGAGTTGTCGTCGTCGTGAAAGATACAACCGTGATTGGGGCCATTTAGACAGCCCGGAACTTTGAACGTGCCCGTGTCGTTGATGTAGTTGGACGCTGACATGATGCCGGTCTGCAGTTCGGTGGTGGCGGTGATGAGTTTGAAGGTGCTACCTGGGGTGTAGAGACCTTGAATCGCGTAGTTGTTGAACCCGCCCACTTTGAGCAGCTGTTGAAACTCACTCTTGGTAAGCCCTTTCACGAATGAGCTGAGATTGAACGAGGGGTAACTGGACATCGCGAGTACTTGACCGGTGTTGGGATCGAGCACGACTGCGGCACCGTTTAACGCTCGCGGGACCTTGTGCGAGACGGGGTCAACGGAGTGACGAATGGCCAAGATGTCACTCGCCAAGTATCCGTCGAGTGCCTTTTGAAGACCGGTATCGATATTAAGCACGACCGAGTTGCCCACCGTGGGTAGCGTCGTTTTCACCGAACTCAGGATGGCGTTGTTCGCGTTGACTTCTAAGGTGCTCGTTCCGTCTTTTCCTCGTAGGTACTGCTCGTAGTACGACTCGATACCGGTTTTGCCAATAGTTGAATTCGCCTGATAGCCAGCGCCCGGGTTGGCCATAATTTCGGCTTGGTTTATCGGCCCCACGTAGCCGAGTATTTGCGCTCCCACGGCGCCGCCGTTGGGGTAGGTGCGCGTAGACACGTCGAGCACCGAGACGCCAGGAAACTCCCCCGGATGAAGTTTGATGAACTCGACTTCCTTTGCCGGCGCGTTGCTCAATATCGGCGCCGGCTGGTACGGGTCGTACTGCTGATTAGCGAGGTTCGCGTTGATCTGCTTGACACTGAGTCCGGTCAAGGACGAGAGCGAGCCCTTAATCGAAGGGTGCAGCGCCGCTTCCGCCCTCGAGAGGCGAATCTCGGTGTTCGTCACGTTCGTCACCAGCGGCCTACCGGAACGATCCAGAATCGAACCGCGCGCCGCCGGAATAGTGGTGACGCGAAGCGAGTTCGATTGCACCGCGGCGACCGACGCTTTGTAATCGACGATCTGCAGGAAAAAAAGTCGCACAATCAACAAGATCAGTAATATCAAGAAGAAGCCGCCGATGATGAGCCAACGTCGCTCGGGGCGCGCACGAACTTCGTCGGGTGACGCCATGAGGTCACGGATGCCCACGGGCTTTGGCTCATTAATCGTGCGTCCCCGGCCCCGAAGGGGATGCAACGACACCCACG
>DAIQOO010000090.1:0-6991 GCA_036787845.1 Acidimicrobiales bacterium | reverse complement strand
ATCCCCAAGAGCGCGATGATGATTGGAAAGATGGCGAGAAACCATCGGTAGGCGAACGCGCCCGCGGCGACGTTGACGCGGTTCAGCGTCATGTGGGTGAAAGTTTCGCGGAGCACCGCTTTGTATCCCCGCTGGCTCCCGTGCACGCCTTCATCGTAAGGCGCGAGGCCTCTCGTACGTGTTGGCGGAGGTGTTCGAGTAGTTATCGCTCGCCTAGGGCCACGAGCGAACTCGGGTCAAGAAATGGCGGTTTACCTTTTTTGGACGCGTCACTCTTCAGCGTCTCACTCATAGCTCTCTCGGAAAAGCCCGCGGTCTCTTGCAAAGGTGAAGTTACAACGGGCAATGGAATCGCAAAATTGTCCAGCGTCTCGGTGCCGACGACGTCGACGCCCGCGTCAACGTTGCTAGTTGCATCGTCACCGTCGACAGGGATCCACGGGGGACTTGTGGACCCTGTCGACGAGAGGACCACCGTGTCCACAGTGGGGGGGATCGAATTAATTTCTCCAGTCATCGTGGACCTCCCCATTGGGCCGAAGAAAGAGTCCTACCAATTCACGCCGATCGCCACTTTCTGAAAAGATGACGAACCGTTTCAAGACTGACCCAGCGCGGTCGAAAAAAGCGCTAAACACTGTTACTGGATGACTCACGCTGCACCTTCCTCTTGGGACCAAACGAACTGTTAGGTAAGAGGGAAGCGAGGTCTAGGCGTCCTTGCGTTGAGCGTAACACCTACAAAGAAACGTCAACCAAGAATTTTCTGTGACGAAAGAGCGACGAATATTCGTTCTGGCGTAGGGCTCTGATCCGGTGTGAAGTTGTCAAAGATTGTTATTCACTTGTTCGTGACGTGGGCGGACGCGACACGTCGTGGAGACCTTTTGACACCATTGGTGACGGTAGCGACATAATGGATTCACGCGAGAAGTGACGAGACACTGTGGCAACCGCCAGAATTTATAGAAATCAATGAAATGAACAAGATCCTCGAGTCGTTTGGGCTGACGACTCGCGACTCGCTCGCCGGCGCGGAGGAAATGAACGTAGGCCGAGTCGTCATCGTGCACGGCGATAGTGCTGACGTCATGTGGCTGGGCGACGAAGGCCTTGAAGTCACTTCTCGATGTGCTTTTGTGACTGCGCTGAACATGGTGCCCGTCGCGGGCGATTGGGTTGGCGTTCGTGAAGGTCGAGTAGCACGGGTACTTGCGCGCCGCAGCGAACTACGGCGCCCTCATCCCAATGGACGCGACGTGCAAGTGCTCGCGGCGAACGTCGACCTCGTACTCATTGTGGTGCCCGTTGATCTTGGATTGAACGCTCGACTCTTAGAGCGACTGTCAATCATTGCGAGAGAGAGCGGCGCTCGTCCACTCGTCATCGTCACCAAGATTGACCGCGCGAGCGATCCAACGTCGCTAAAGGAACAGATTGAGAGCGACGACGCAGGTGTCGAGGTCGTCTTGACGAGTTCAGTTACTGGAGAAGGTATTGAGGAGCTTCGTGACTATCTGCCCCTTGGCGTCACCGCCGTCATGCTCGGAGCTTCTGGCGCGGGCAAGACGTCGCTCTTGAACACGCTGGAAGGGACGGACGAGTTGACCAAAGATGTCGGGCGCGACGGCGAGGGTCGCCACGCCACGACGACGCGCAAGCTCTATCGACTCTCTTCGGGAGGTGTGTTACTCGATATTCCAGGCATTCGACTGCTCGAGGTCATGGTCGATGAAGAAGGGCTTCGTCTGATGTTCGAGGACATCGAGGAACTAGCACTTCAGTGTAAATTTCGAAACTGCCATCACCGCGGTGATGAGGGATGTGCCGTAGAGCTCGCTGTTGCGTCAGGAGCGTTGAGCGCCCGACGACTTGAAACGTGGCGAGAGATGCAGTCTGAGATTGAGAATCACGAACGGCTTCGTGATCCAGCGACGGCAAGGGCACAGCGTAAAACTGCGAGGACACCGCCGAAAAGCTCGTAACAGCGAGAATTGGCGGTACGCGCGGGTGTTGCGCAGTCAACCATCGTTCGGATCGAGTCGGGTCGCGTAAAGGATTTGAAGGTTTTAATCGTAATTGAGTAGTTCCTAGAGGGTAGGGAAAATGATCATGGCTTCGAAATTTGTGTGATCCGCCAATCTTTCATTCGTGATACCGAAGGACTACTGAGAAAAAATGACCGTTCTATTACCCACAAGGACAACTCGGTCTTCCGCAACAAGTTTGACGGCGCGAGCAAGGACGCTTCGTTCGACGTCGCGTCCAAGGGCAACAAGTTCTGCCGGAACACGTGCGTGGCTGACGCGAACGACGTCTTGGTCAATGATCGGTCCTTCATCAAGGTTGGAGGTGACGAAGTGTGCGGTGGCACCAATCAATTTCACGCCGCGTTCGTACGCCTGGTGATAAGGGCGTGCTCCCTTGAAGCCGGGCAAGAAGGAGTGAAGGATGTTGATGATCCGACCAGCGAACTCGGCGCAAAAATCGCTTGAGAGCACTTGCATGTAGCGCGCGAGAACAACGAAGTCGACCCCAATCTCTCTAAGTAGAACGCGCCGTTCATCTTCAGCGGCAGTTTTGGTCTCTGGCGTCACGGGTACCTCGTAAAAGGGGACGTCGTAGCGCGTGGCGAGGGGCGTTAAATCGGGATGGTTGCTGACGACCGCGACGATGCCCAAGGGGAGATCACCTTGCTCGTGTCGGTAGAGCAACTCAGCCAAACAGTGGTCGTAGGTCGACACCATTATGAGCGCTCGGCGTCGGACGTCTTCTCGTCGAACGCCGAGACTTACGTCGAATGTCGCGAGTTCGTTCTCGAGCCCGGAACGCACCACTTCAACGTCGTTGATCGTTGTCTCGAAGCGAGTTCTCATGCAGAACTGACTGGTGACGGGATCGGTGAACTGGTCGTTCTCGAGGATGTTCCCACCGAGGGCCATAATGACGGCACTCGTCGCGCGCACAATTCCGGGTACGTCTTTGCAGCGCAGCGTCACGACGTAGTTGATCACGAAACCTCTTCTCCTCTGGTCAGCGGAGGAGGTTGACTGATCTCTTCGATTTCCTCGAGCGGGTGTGGTGAATGCTCGTGTGACGTTACGACTTGTACGCGAAGAATCCCTGTCCGGACTTTCGGCCCATGAGACCCGCTTGGGTCATTCGAGAAAGCAGCGGTGGCGGCGCGAGATGGGGCTCCTTGAACTCTTCGTAGAGTGACTCCGCTACGGCCAACGTGGTGTCGAGGCCGATGAGATCCGCGAGCGCGAGGGGCCCCATAGGGTGCGCACACCCCACCACCATGCCGGTGTCGATGTCCTCGGCGCTCGCAAATCCCGACTCCAGCATGCGAATCGCCGAGAGCAGATAGGGGATGAGTAAAGCGTTCACGACGAAGCCTGCACGATCAGGCGAAGTGATCACGCGCTTGTTGAGTGACTCGGTCGCGTAGGTGCGAACACGCGCGGACGTCTCGGGACTGGTCAATAGCGACGAGATGAGTTCAACGAGTTTCAACACCGGGACCGGGTTGAAGAAGTGCATGCCGATGACTTGTTCTGGACGCTTGGTGGCCATGGCGAGCTTGATGATGGGAATCGAGGACGTGTTCGTCGCGAGCAGTGCGTCGGGGTCCTTCAGCGCGACGTCCAGCTTTCGAAAGACGTCGAGCTTGATCTCCTCGTTTTCCGCGACCGCTTCGATGACCAGTTGGCGGTCAGCGAGTTCTGCGAAATCCAATGAGAACGAGAGGTTGGAGCGCGTGCGCTCGGCTTCGTCGTCGGGCATCTTGCCCGACGACACCGCGCGAGCGAGGGACTTTTCGATCCGCTCGATTCCTCGCTCCATTGCCGTGGCGTCTTGTTCAACCACGACGACGTTCGCTCCGGCTCGAGCTGTTATCTCGGCGATACCTGATCCCATGAGACCGCAACCTACGACGCCAACTCGTTCCATTCTGACCTCCATATCCAAAGAAGCACTGGCTTCTCGAAGATTCATCCTAGGTCCGGGCCCGCGTGATCTTCTTGTGAGAGCGACGTGCGCATCGCCGCGCTGAACGGATTGAGTGCTGGGGTCGGTGGCTACGATTGAGCCCAACCGGGTAGTAGCAACTACACCGAGCGACGAAGGAGCCTTTCCATGGATACGGTCAACGTCATCGTTGAGATTCCGCGCGGAAGTCAAAACAAGTACGAATACGATCACGACAATCACACGATCAAGTTGGACCGTCACTTGATTGTTTCGATGGGCTACCCGGCTGAGTACGGCTTCATTCCCGACACCTTGGGCGGCGACGGCGATCCCCTCGACGCTCTGGTGTTGACCGCGTACCCCACGTTTCCGGGCTGCCTGATCGAGAGCAGGATTCTTGGCATGTGCGTCATGACCGACGAGAAAGGTGAAGACGCGAAGCTCATCACGGTCCCTGACTACGACCCAAGGTGGAAGGGCGCTAAAGACATTGGCGACGTCCCCAAAGCCGATCTCGACCGCATAAGTCATTTCTTCACGGTGTACAAGGACCTCGACGAAGGCAAGTGGGTAAAGGTTGAGAACTACGTAGGGCGCGCTGAAGCGCTCGAAGAGTTGGCTGCCTCGCGCGCACGCTTCGTCAAGTAGTTGCTACTAGGGACACCTCATGCCGAGTAGCGAGAGCGTCGTCGTCACTACTACGACGCAAGACTCGCTGCAACGACATGCTCTTCGTCTCCTACTCACTACTCAGGCGTTTCTCTTCGTAACCCTCGCGTGGTGCGTGCTGCTCGTGCACAACCACGTCGCGCAGAACGCGGGCATCTCGTACTACGGATCACATCACGGCACCGTCGTGTACGCCATTGTCGGTTACGTGTCGGCCGCAATTGGCATATGGCGCGCGTCGTCACTCTTTCAAGTAAGCGGTGCGGAGTTCCTAGTCTGGTTCGGGCTTCGCGTCGTTGCGGTGATGTTGATCTTGTTACTAGTGACGCCCTACGACGAGGGAGTGTTTCTCAATTGGACGCACATGAGCGTTGGCGTCATCGGTGCGCTCTTTCAACTAGCGATCTCGATCACATTCATTCGCCGCCTCGGCACACTCTCGTCGAAGCTCGGATTCGCAGTACAACTTTTAGGCGGCGTACTCGGCGCTCTCTCCCTGCCCGACTGGCGCTTTCAGTATCTCTTGAACGCCGAGATCGTCCTCGAACTGGGCTTTTGCTGGTGTCTCTTAGAGGGAACGAGAATGTTGGCCCGCGGCGAAGCAGCGGCGTATTAAAGGCTGCTGAGTTCGCGGCGAATCGCGGCTTCGGCGAGCACGGTAAGAGCGGTGAACCACTCGTCGGCGTTCACCGAGAGTGCGTGTTCCCCCTCAAGTTCAATCTGGCCAAAGAACAGTGCGTACCAAATGCGAGCAAAGGCAACGGCACTCATTCCTTCGGCGAGCAAGTTCATGTCCTGGAGTGGTTGCACGCGGCTCACAATGAGCGAGGCGGTTTCCTTCTTCGCGTCGGCAATACCGGCTGACGCCGTTGGATTGTGGCGAGCGAACGACATGCTCTCGATGCGTTGGATGCGCGCCTCGGATCGCGCCGGGACCTGGGCGTCAGCGATGATCACCCGAAGAGCTTGGCGAAGGTCCTCAGTCGTTCGCACCGATTCGAATGGACGAGTGAAGGTCTCCGCTAAGCCGAGCAGCACTTCGCGAAATCGGTGCACGATCGCACAGGCAATGAGATCTTCGCGGTCTTCGAAGTAGCTGTAGAGAAGGGCCATCGAGATGCCGGCGCCCAGTGCGACACGCTTTACGCGAAACTGCGTCATCCCGTTGAGCTCAATTTCGTGCGCCGCCGCTTCCAAAATCCTGTCACGAGTCATTACGAGAGATTACATCGCATAGCCCAGCGAGTTAACTCGCTCACCACAACCCAATGGTGTCAACGCGCTGGTAGTGGCGGCCACCCTGGGATTGGTCCGCGACCCGAGGGGAATCGCACGTTCTTTGCTCTGACGAATTCGTGCAGTGTCTCTGGTCCGTATTCGCGGCCGTACCCGCTTCCCTTGACGCCGCCGAACGGTGAACCAATGAAGTTGCGCCGGGTGTAGTTGTTCACGAACACCATTCCGACTTCGAGGCGCTGGGCCAGTTGACTCGCGCGCGTTTCGTCGCGAGTGCAGATCGCCGCAGTGAGGCCATACGGCGAGTCATTAGCGATGTCGACCGCTTCGTCGTCAGTGTCAAAGCGCATCAGACACGCGACGGGACCAAAGATCTCCTCTTGGGCAATCGCCATATTGGCAGTGACGTCACCAAAGACGTAGGGCGCGATGAAGTAGCCGTCGTTGAAGCGTGGTTCGTCGGGCACCGTGCCCTTAAAGAGCAGTGTCGCGCCCTCTTTAACGCCGAGGTCGACGAAGTGTTGCACGCGCTGCAGCTGTTTGGCGTCGACCAGCGGTCCAATGTCGGTGTTGCTCTCGAGCGGGTCACCGACCACGAGTTGCTTGGTCTTGGCAACGAAGCGACTAGCGAATTCGTCGTAAATCGACGCGTGCACCAGTATGCGCGACGTGGACGTACAGGCCTCTCCTTGGTTATAGAACATGCCCTCAATCGCGATGGCGACAGCGTCGTCGAGCTCGGCGTCGTCGAGCACGAGTAGGGCGTTCTTGCCACCGAGCTCCATTGTGGCGAACGTCAAGTTCTTTGCGGCACCTTGCATGACCTTGCGTCCCGTGGCCGTTGAGCCAGTGAAGGAGATTCGCTCCACTCTTGGATGGGCCACCAACGCCGCGCCGGCGGACACGCCACTCACGGCATTGATCACGCCCGGTGGCAATACTTCGTTTGCGATCTCGGTGAGGCGCAGCACGGTGAGTGGTGCTTGTTCACCGGGCTTGATCACGACCGTGTTGCCAACCGCGAGTGCGGGCGCGCACTTCTTTGAAAAGTGGATTGGTGGCCAGTTGAAGGGGAGTATCGCGGCGACGACGCCGTACGGCTCGTAGGTAA
>DAIQOO010000223.1:0-1935 GCA_036787845.1 Acidimicrobiales bacterium | reverse complement strand
TTGGTGGCGACTAGCGCCCTTTGAGCACGCCTAGACCGTCTTTCCTACCTACGTCTAGCCATTTCATTGGCTACTGCACCAACCATTGGCGCCCGCCAAGGAGCTCGCGAACCGCGTCGAGGTGCCCCGCGTGACAGGCAGTCTCTTCATTGACTTCCTCCCGGGCCTGAAGGACCGGGATTCCCGAGGCGCGGCTCACGCCGCTACTTCCACGAGTGGTTGACGCTTCACAGGGCCGCTGGATGAAGTCTTGTCGACCTCACCACTACGCGGTGTCCCTCCACGTCCTGAGACCGCAAGCCCCGCGGCGAGGATGTTCTTTGCTGCGTTCACGTCGGCGTGGGCGTGGTGACCACAGGTCCGGCAGCGAAAGACCGCTTGGCTCTCGCGGTTCTCCTTCGCTACCGATCCACACTTCTCGCACTGACGTGAGGTGTTACGAGCTGGTACGACGATGACCTCAACCGGTGACGTCGCGGCGGTGGCTTTCTGCTCGAGGCGGGTTCGCAGCGTTCCCCAGCCCTGGGCGTAGATGGCTCGGTGGAGACCGGCTTTCGCGCGAACGTGCACCCCTGGCACTTCAATAGTGCCCTTGGCGCTGCGCACCATGTTCTTGATCTTGAGATCTTCAATGGCAATGAGGTCGTAGTTCCTTACCAGATCGGTCGTGATCTTTTCGATCCAGTCTTTTCGCCTTGCAACCTCGCGTTCGCAGAGTTTGGCGATCTGGTGATTGGTGCCGCCTCGGCGTTTAGAGCCCACGACTTGGCGAGCGCGCTGGCGTTCGAGGCGGCGTTTGCGCTGCACCTCACCCGGGCTGAGAAGTGCCGGGATCTTCAGTAGTTCACCGTCAGATGTGCCGACGGTGGTAGCGACGCCCAAGTCGAGCCCCACGGCTCCGTTCGTTGAGACACGAATGACGGTGGACTGAGGCGAGGCGAAGGTGACGTGCCACTGACCAGCGCGGTTCAACGTGACCCGCGCCGAGCGACACGAGTCAACGTCGTGCCACGGTCGGGTCAGGCGGAAACGCACCCAACCGAGCTTCGGGATGTGCACCTGCGCCCATTTACGATTCAATCGACGTGTCGTTACCTCGACGACGCGAAAGCCCTCGTGCTCACCGGCTCTGCGCCACGTGGGGCGACCGAAGTGGCCGGGGTTCTTCCACCAGTTCTTGAACGCCTGGTCGAGGTCGCGAAGAGCCTGTTGTTGGATCGACGACGAGCCTGCCGCGAGCCAGGAGAAGGACTGGCGGACCTCGGCAAGGTCGCGCATCTGCGAGTTCGCCGTGACCTTCTGTGCGCGACTCGGGCGATAAAGGGCGCGTTGCTCTAAGCCCAGGTTCCAGACATAGCGAGCGTCTCCGCAGTGGCGCGCCAACATCGTCGTTTCATCGGGCGTGGGATAAAGGCGCTGACGAGTGCTCATGGGCGCAACCTACCTTGCTGTTGCGACACGGGCTCGCTATTCCGGCCCTGAACGATCGGGCTTGCGCTCACGCCTTCATGGTCAACGAGACTCGTGGGCGTCTCGTCAGCGCTCACGGTCCATTCGCCAGCGCCTTCGAGGCCGTGCTCGACGAAGTAACTTAGAGGCTCACCGTCAACGATGCAACGAAACCAATAGTGCTCGTCGACGGAGCGATGTTGGAGCATCGCGAGACAATTCCATCCAGACGGCAACACCGAACGGCGAAATTCAACGTCCGATGGTCCATCGAGAATTCCCACTACGTGACTACGTTATCCGTCGAGAAACTCGACCAGGACCGTGGCCTCGTCACTCACCAGATGGTCACCCGTTTCGAGGGATCAAGCCAGAGCGCGTCGCTCGGGTTGACCTCAAACGCGTCATAGAACTCCTCGATGTTCCGAACGATTTGATTGCATCGAAATTTCGGTGGCGAATGAGGATCCATCGCCAAGAGACGTT
>DAIQOO010000015.1:13102-24281 GCA_036787845.1 Acidimicrobiales bacterium | reverse complement strand
AATGAATGATGGTGAGCGACTCGCCAAGGAACTTACGCGGGCACTCCAAGGTGTCATTGGCACGCGCGTCGCGGACAACGTTGTGTCGCTCCACGTCCGAGGCGTCGATCGCTTGGTACCACGAGTCGTGAACGTGGCCGAAGACGCCAAGGTCGAGATCTTGGATCTGGCGGTGGCGGAGCCGAGTCTCGAGACTGTCTTCATTAATTTGACGGGCAAGGAGTTACGCGAGGAATGACGACGACAACCATCAACATCGCGCCGACGCGTTCGGTTCTGAACGCGAGTCGAACCGCGCTGGGCGCGCTTATCTTGCGCGACCTCGTGGTACTGCGAAAGACGTTTCGCGAGTTCGTGCTGCGCACGTTGATCCAACCCTTTTTGCTGTGTTTCGTTTTTCTCTTTGTCTTTCCTAAGATCGGTCAATCGGTCGGCAGTGCCAGCGCGCACGGTGCGTCGAACTTCGCGACGGTGCTGGTGCCTGGGGTCGTTGGGATATCGATCATGTTCCAAGGCGTGCAGTCGATCGCGCTCACGATGGCCCAAGAGTTCGGGTTCACTCGCGAGATCGAAGATCGCGTGCAGGCACCGTGCCCGATCTGGCTCGTGGCGATGTCAAAAGTACTCTCGGGGGCAGTGCAGGGACTGATCGCGGCGCTCATCGTCTTTCCCATCGCCTCGGTAGTGCACGCCGCTGGAGTGACGGCTGACATCTCGCTGCACTGGCTCGTCATTTTGACCATCGTCCCCATTGCTTGCGTGACGATGGCCGGACTGGGTCTGATACTTGGCACTTCGTTTGAACCGCGAAATATCGGTCTGATGTTCGGCTTCGTGATCTTGCCCATCACGTTTCTTGGTGGTACGTACTACCCGTGGACGCACCTCGCCCCGGTCAGGATCGGGGGTTTTCACTGGCTCCAGATACTCGTCCTGATTAACCCTTTGATCTACGTGAACGAAGGAATGCGCGCGGCCTTCACGAACGCACCGCACATGCACCTCTACGTCATCTATCCCGTGATGATCGGCTTTGGGACGTTCTTCTTGACGTTGGGACTGAGAAACTTCCGACGCCGGGTTCTCTCCTAGAGCGCCTTGGCGCCGATGGTCACCTCCCAATTGAAATTGCTGAAACGAGTATCGTGACCACTGATGGTGCTCTCGGATCGGTCCATAAAAGAGGCGCTCGAAAAGGGCCGACTTATTATTGAACCCCTGGGCGATGACTGCGTTCAACCCTCGTCAGTCGATTTGCACGTCGATCAGTACTTTCGAGTTTTTCGCAACCACTCCCAACGCGTGATTGACGTTAGAGAAGCCCAAGAGGACCTCACCGAACTTATTGACGTGGGCAGCGAGACTCCAATGATCTTGCACCCCGGTGAGTTCATGCTTGGATCTACGACCGAGCGGGTCGCACTCCCCGACGACATCGTTGGTCGCTTGGATGGCAAAAGTTCGCTCGGTCGCCTCGGCTTGGTCATTCATTCGACCGCTGGCTTTATCGACGCCGGCTGGGACGGTCACATCACGCTGGAACTCTCCAACGTCGCCAACTTGCCGATCCTCCTCTACCCGGGCATGAAGATCGGACAAATCAGTTTCTTTGAGATGACGACGTCAGCCGATCGGCCCTACGGGACGAAGGGACTGGGTTCAAAGTACCGCGGCCAACGCGGTCCAACCCCGAGTCGTTACTCGGAGAATTTCAAGAAGTAGTCGTAGTCACAACTAGGGCAAGGGGAGCGCGTTGTTAGCTCGCATCATCATTGGACTGGTCATCACGATCGTCGGGTTCGCCGTCGCGGGACGACGTTTCTACTGGTTGTCACGGCTCATCCGTACTGGCCAGAGTGCGCCGCGTCGTTGGCGGGGGTTTCGAAAAGTCGCTGACGTCGAAGTCATCGAGGTCGCCGGTCAGAAGAAGCTTTTGAAGTGGACGGTGCCAGGACTGGCGCACTTCTTTACTATGTGGGGCTTCGCCGTCTTGATGACGACGATCCTCGAAGCGTACGGCGCGCTCTTCAGTCGAAACTTCCACATCCCTTGGATTGGCCAAAGTAATTGGCTCGCCTTTGTCGAGGACTTCTTTGCTACCGCGGTGCTGGTATCACTGGTGGTTTTTTCCATCATTCGACTCAGAAACGCGCCAGCCAGAAAAGAACGCCTAAGCCGCTTCTACGGCAGTCACACGGGAGCTGCGTGGGCGGTGTTGGGGATGATCTCGCTGGTGGTCGTCACCTTGTTGATGTATCGCGCGGCACAGATCGATACCGGTCACTTCCCCTTCGAGAATCTCAAGAACGGGTGGACAGCAATCGCAGGACCGAACGGACTGAGCACCTTCTTCGCGCGCAACGCGTCGTCGTGGGCGTTTGCGTCGAAACTGGTCGCGGGTTGGCTCGCTCCACTCGGTCTTGGCGTGAACAGCGTCCTCGAAGTGGTGTTCCTTCTCGCTAACGTCGCCGTCATCGCGGGCTTTTTGGTGTTCGTCTCGTACTCCAAGCACTTGCACATCTTCTTGGCGCCGATCAACGTCGGGGTCTCGCGTCGACCACGAGCACTCGGCGGTCTCGACAAGACGCCCAACATGGACATGGCGCAGGTGAGTGAGGACACCGTCTTTGGTGCGGGCAAGATCGAAGACTTCACCTGGAAGCAGATGCTGGACCTAGCTACCTGCACCGAATGTGGGCGCTGTCAGAGTGTCTGTCCGGCCTGGACGACGGGCAAACCCCTCAGTCCAAAGTTGCTCATCATGGGACTTCGCGACAACATGTTCGCTTCGGCCGACCGGCTGTTGTCTCGCGAGAGTGACGGCGCCGTCGCGACGCTCGTGCCAACGACCATTGACCCTGACGTGCTTTGGTCGTGCACGACGTGTGGCGCGTGCGTTGAGGAATGTCCCGTCGACATCGAACACGTCGACGCCATCATCGACATGCGTCGCTACGAGGTGCTGATGGAGTCGAGGTTCCCCTCGGAAGCGAGTCTTCTGTTGCGCAACCTGGAGAACCAGGGCGACCCGTGGGGACTCGGGTCGAGTAAGCGCACGGAGTGGCTTGGTGCACTCGACTTTGAGGTTCCAGTATTCGACGGTGCAATCCCCGACGACGTCGAGTACCTCTACTGGGTGGGGTGCGCGGGTGCGCTCGACGAACGCGGACGCAAGCAGATCGAATCGACGGCGCGCATGCTGCACCGCGCCGGGGTGAGCTTTGGCATCTTGGGCCCGCGAGAGTCCTGTACTGGCGACCCAGCACGTCGCATGGGTAATGAGTATCTCTTTCAAGAGATGGCCAAGGCCAATATCGCCACGCTTGACGAGGTGGGTGCCAAGAAGATTGTCGCCAGTTGCCCGCACTGCTTTAACACCATGAAGAACGAGTACCCCGCCCTCGGCGGGAACTACGAGGTCATCCATCACGCGGAACTCCTAAGTCATTTGGTGGCGTCGGGTCGACTGGTTCCGGGTGTCTCCTACCAAGGAACGGTCACGTACCACGACCCGTGTTACTTGGGTCGCCACAACCGGGTGTTCGACGAACCGCGCGACGTGCTCGACTCGATTCCGGGCCTCACGAAAGTTGAGATGGGACGGTGTCGTGAAAAGGGATTCTGTTGTGGGGCCGGGGGCGCACGGATGTGGATGGAGGAGAACATTGGCAAGCGCGTCAATATGGACCGCACCGAAGAAGCGCTCGAAACGGGTGCCGATATCATCTCGACGGCGTGCCCGTTCTGCATGATCATGCTGGACGACGCCGTCAAGGCCAGTGGTCGGGGCGACGACGTCTCGGTCATGGACATCTCCCAGGTCGTAGAGCGCTCACTGTCTTAAATAGTTGGGTAGTCGTTGGTCTAAATAGGCGGCTATGTCGGTGTCTTCAGGTGCGTTATTAATACGCCCGAAACACGTTGCTAACGATTATGAAATTCTTATTTGCCACACTTATTTCAACATCGGAGGTCAATGACGCCCTCTCCTAAGTGAAAAGGAGTGGACGTGCTAACTGCAGCGAGCCTCATCCCGTATCCCCATTGGTTGAATCCGGCGGACAATACATGGCAACTCGTATCGGCGACACTCGTAGGTTTGATGAGTCTTCCGGGACTCGCCGTTCTCTACGGTGGTCTCGTACGAAAGAAGTGGATCGTCAACACGATGTTGATGACCTTCGCGGGCTTTTCGCTCACCTTGGTGGTGTGGATGCTCTGGGGTTACAACCTGGCCTTTGGGACGCTCGCGCACTTCGGGCCCACGGGTTCATTCTGGAGTGGTTTCATCGGACACTTCACGCCGCTAGCGACCGCGAGTTCTGAGCAAGGTCAGGCGGTGTCGGGGGCCAATACGCTTATCCCCTTTCACTTTCCCACGGCAACGCTCGCCTACTTCCAGTTCGTTTTCGCCGCGATTACGCCCCTACTCTTCATGGGCGCACTCGTAGGTCGTATCAAGTTCAAGGCCTGGCTGCTCATCGTGCCGCTGTGGATCACGGTTGTCTACTGCGTGAACGCGGCACTTCTCTGGGGCGGCGGCTTCTTCTCCCAGAAGGGCGCCGTTGACTACTCCGGTGGTTACGTCATCCACCTTTCAGCGGGCGTCGCGGCCTTCGTGGGTGCGTGGATCGTTGGTCCACGACGCTGGCAGGATCGAGAGAACGCCTTCCCGAGCAATCTGATGATGGTGGCGGTGGGTGCTGGAATTCTTTGGTTGGGCTGGAACGGGTTCAACGGTGGTGACCCCTTCTACGCCGGCGCTGACGCTGCGTCGGCGGTACTCAACACCAACCTCGCTACGGCGGCGGGACTTCTCACGTGGCTCTTGTGGGACATGTTCGCTTCGAAACAGAAGAAGCCCACGTTCTTGGGTGCCATTAACGGAATGATCTGTGGCCTCGTCGCCATCACCCCCAGCGCCGGTTGGGTGAACGGCACGGGCGCGTTGATCATCGGACTTATATCGTCAACGGTCGTGTGGTTCGCGTGGAACTTCCTCTCGAAGTGTCGGCCCTTCTCGAAGGTCGACGACGCCTTGGGTGTCGTGTACACCCACGGATTCGCGGGACTTACCGGAGGACTGCTGGTTGGCTTCCTGGCCGACCCCAACATGGTCCAGTACGGCATCAAGGGTCCGAACTACAAGGGTCCGGGCAACTTTCACGTGGCCGGCTGGTTCTTTGGTCACTCGTTCCACCAACTCTGGGAACAGTTCCTCGCGGCAATGTGGATCATTGGTTACACCGCGGTGGGCACCGCCTTTGTCTTCTACTTGGTTAAGTTCCTTGTTGGAGGACTACGTGAGTCCGAAGAAGTATTGCGTGAAGGTGACATCGCGATCCACGAGGAGGAAGCGTTCCCCGAGCCCACCTTTGGTGAGCCGGTCTCTACACCCAGTCACACCCACTCGGACAACGTCTAAGGAGAGATCATGAAGCTAGTTACCGCAGTCGTCAAGCCCTTCAAACTTGACGAAGTGAAAGTCGCCGTGAAGGCCGTCGGGGTCACGGGCATCACCGTGACCCAGGCGAGAGGATTCGGCCACACCGGTGGGCACATCGAGATCTACCGGGGCAAAGAGTACGAGTTCGACTTCGTCGACAAGATCAAGCTCGAGATCATCTGCACGGATGAACTCGTCGAAGAGGTCATCGACGCGATCGTTGCCGCGGCTCGTACCGACACCGTTGGTGACGGTATGGCGTGGGTGAGTGACGTGGAACATGTCGTGCGCATCCGCACTAACGAACGAGGACCAGAAGCGTTGTAACTCAACCGGCCTGGCGCGCGACGGCCTCGGCCGCCTTCGCCGCGGCCTCGGCGTCGCCGAGGTAGTCCGCCGCCAGGACGTTGAGTTCCTTATCGAGCGTGATGCGATACGGGATACCGGTTGGGATCTCGAGGCTCATGATCTCGTTTTCACTGATGTTCTGTAGCACCATGCGCAGCGCGCGTAGTGAGTTGCCGTGCGCCACAATGAGTATCGCGCCACCGCGCACGCCCTCGGAGCGAAGGTCCTCTCCGATCACGTCACGAAAGTAGGGCGTGACGCGCGCGACGACGTCCTTTAGACATTCACTTTGTGGAATGAGTTCCTCGGCGACGTCGCGATAGCGCGGGTCGTTGCGGTTGCTGCGCGGATCGTTAAGGGCCAGGGGAGGTGGCGCTGTATCGAACGAACGGCGCCAGAGTGTGACTTGGTCAATGCCGAACTCTTCGGCGGTCTGCTTCTTGTCCTTGCCCGTCAAATCGCCGTAGTGGCGTTCGTTGAGCCGCCAACTACGGCGAACACTCAACCACGACCTTCCAGCCGTGTGAAGGGCAATGTCGGCAGTTCGAATCGCGCGCGTCAGCACCGAGGTGTGCACTATTCGTAGGTCCAGATCAGCTTCTTGGGCTAAGAGCAGGCCCGCCTCCCTTGATTCGATCTCACCTTGCGATGAGAGATCGACGTCCTGCCAGCCCGTAAAGAGGTTCTTATCGTTCCACTCGGAGCGTCCGTGGCGCAGAAGTATCAGATCAGGCACCCTTTGAGCGTAGTCCTGGGCCCAAACGCGCTCCACGGTGACCACCGAGGAAGCCCTCAAAAATGGGAAGAATCATTAGTTATAATAAGTCTTATAATTGTTCTTGACAAGAGGAGACTCAACTCTGTACACTGGAAGAAGTGAAGTCTGGTCGCCCGGAAAGGCCGGCTGTCCAGAGACAGAGTTAAGGAGTTTTCATGGCAAAGGCAGTCGGTATCGACCTCGGTACCACGAACTCGGTGGTGAGCGTATTGGAGGCGGGCGAGCCGGTCGTGATACCTAACGCTGAAGGAAACCGCACTACCCCCTCGGTGGTTGGATTCTCAAAGACTGGTGAAGTCTTGGTGGGCGAAGTCGCCAAGCGTCAAGCGATCACCAACCCCGACCGCACGATCCGCTCGGTGAAGCGTCACATGGGCGAACACTGGAGCGTCGACATCGACGGCACCAAGTACACGGCCCAAGAGATTTCGGCGCGCATTTTGCAAAAGCTCAAGCGCGACGCGGAGGCGTACTTGGGTGACACCGTGACCCAAGCGGTCATTACCGTGCCGGCGTATTTCAACGACGCGCAACGTACTGCGACCAAAGAGGCGGGACAGATTGCTGGACTCGAAGTGCTTCGTATCGTGAACGAGCCGACCGCGGCCGCACTGGCGTACGGACTCGACAAGGGTCCCCAAGAGCAGACCGTGCTCGTCTTTGACCTTGGTGGTGGGACATTTGACGTCTCGGTACTCGAGATCGCCGACGGCGTCTTCGAAGTGAAGTCCACCCACGGCGACACCCACCTCGGTGGCGACGACTGGGACGACGCCGTCATGGCGTGGCTCGTCAAGACCTTCAAGGACACCGAAGGCGTCGACTTATCGCAGGACAAGATGGCGGTGCAACGCTTGAAGGAAGCCGCGGAGAAGGCGAAGATCGAACTCTCCGCCGTACAAGAGACCCAGATCAACCTGCCCTTTATTACCGCGACCGCCGATGGTCCGAAGCACTTGGACCTGAAACTCACTCGCTCGAAGTTCAATGAACTCACGGCTGATCTCGTCGAGCGCTGTCGCAAGCCCTTCGACCAGGCCATCAAAGACGCGGGACTCACGCTGGACAAGATCGACCACGTCATCATGGTCGGTGGTTCGACGCGTATCCCAGCGGTCCAAGAACTGGTCCTCAAGGTAACCGGCAAAGAGCCCAACAAGAGCGTGAACCCTGACGAAGTCGTCGCCATTGGCGCCGCCGTTCAGGCGGGCGTGTTGAAGGGTGACGTGAAGGACATTCTGCTCCTCGACGTGACGCCCCTGTCGCTCGGTATCGAGACCAAGGGTGGCGTGATGACCAGAATCATTGAGCGCAACACCACGATTCCTACGAAGAAGTCACAGACCTTCACGACGGCCGACGACAATCAGCCCTCGGTCGAAGTGCACGTCTTACAAGGTGAGCGTGAGATGGCGTCCTATAACCAGACACTGGGCAAGTTCCAGCTGGTGGGTATCCCACCGGCGCCGCGAGGCGTGCCCCAGATTGAGGTCACCTTCGACATTGACGCGAACGGTATTGTCCACGTCTCGGCGAAGGACCAAGCGACGGGCGCGACCCAGTCGATGACCATTACCGGCGGTTCGTCGTTGTCCAAGGACGAGATCGACCGAATGGTTCGAGACGCGGAGGCGCACGCCGAAGAGGACCGTACTAGAAGGGCCGAAGCCGAAGTGCGTAACAACGCCGACGGTCTCGTGTACCAAACCGAGAAGTTGTTGAAGGACCAAGCGGAGTCGTTCCAAGGCAACGAGCGCGATGACGTCGAAGGCGTACTCGCTTCACTTAAAGAAGCTATTGCGGGCACCGACATCGAGGCGATCAAGTCAGCGACGGACAAGTTGCTCTCGGCGAGCCAGAGCTTTAGTACGCGCCTCTACGAAGAGGCCGCGAAGTCCAACGCCAATGAGCCAGCGGTACCGGCCGGCGACGATGACGACATCGTCGACGCGGAGATTGTTGACGAAGCGTGAGCGACAACGTCGTAGAGAACGAATCGGTGGCGTCGTCGAGTGACGACGCCACCGAGGCGTTCGATAATCGCAGCGAAAGCGAACGCCAACGCGACGAGTACCTCGACGCGTTACAACGCCTCCAAGCTGACTTCGAGAACTACCGAAAGCGCGTGTCGCGCTCGTCGGACGACGCGGCTATCCGCGCGTCCGGAGAAATTGTCGCCAAGATGCTTCCCGTTTTGGACGCCTTCGATCTAGCCCAGGCGCACTTCGCGCTCACCTCGAGTCCTGAATCAGAAGCGCTCAGCCAAGCCCGAGGACTCATGCTCGACGTGCTCCAACGTGAAGGGTTGGAGCGAGTGGACAGCATTGACGTCCCCTTCGATCCCCAAGTCCACGATGCCGTCGCGCACGTCGAAGGCGACGAAAGCTCCACGGGGCCTCTCGTCGATGAAGTACTTCGTGCTGGATACCTGTGGAAGGGCGCCGTGTTGCGCCCCGCGATGGTCAAGGTCAGGGGATAGTAGGTCGTAATGGCCGAACGCGAGTGGTTCGACAAGGACTACTACAAAGTGCTTGGTCTCACGTCGAGTGCGACTGACAAAGAGATTACACGCGCGTATCGAAAACTCGCTAAGCAGTACCACCCCGATAGCAATCCCGGTTCGGAAGAAAAGTTCAAAGGAATCTCTGGCGCGTACGACGTGCTCGGGGACGACGTCAAGCGCAAAGAGTACGACGAGGTTCGCCGCCTCGGTCCCGCGGCCAGCGGAGTCGGCGGTCAAGGAGCCGGTGGCTTCAACTTTCAAACGGGCGACTTCACCGACTTAGGCGACATCTTCGGTGGCCTCTTTGGCGGATCACGTCGTCAACGCCCTCAGCGCGGCGCCGATCTCGAAACGGCGTTACACCTCAGTTTCCGTGACGCCGTCAAGGGCGTGACGACGACGGTGTCGTTGCCGAGCAACGAGGCTTGCCACACTTGTAAGGGAACCGGCGGCGCGCCGGGCAGTGAGTTTGTTACCTGCGAGCGTTGTCACGGTCGAGGAGTGATCAACGACGATCAAGGACCATTCGCAATGTCGAGTGTCTGTCCCATCTGTCAAGGCCGCGGTGGCCGTTTTGCGTCGCCCTGTCCAACGTGTCATGGCACGGGTCGTGAACCCTCGTCGCGGCGCGTCAACGTGCGTCTTCCAGCTGGCGTCGTCGACTCGCAACGAATTCGCCTAAAGGGAAAGGGCAATCCCGGCTCGCAAGGTGGACCCGCCGGTGATCTCTTTGTTGACGTGCACGTCGCGTCCGACGCCAGGTTTGATCGAAGAGGACGTCACGTCACGACGACGGTGAAGGTCCCACTCACCCAAGCCATCCTCGGCACGACCGTTGAAGTACCGACATTGGACGAGCCCGTCACGCTGAAGATCCCTGCGGGAACCCAACCGGGCACCACCATGCGCGTGAAGGGACGAGGCGTTCCCGCGAGTGGCAAACACGCGTCGGGCGATCTGTTAGTCACCGTCAGTGTCTCGGTGCCAAAGAAGCTCACTAAGCAACAACGCGCACTGGTCGAGCAACTCTCCTCGGCTTTGAGCGAAGAAGCAGCGAATGACTGAACGCCCTCCCCTCCAAGCCGTGTACGTAATCTCGGTCTTCGCCGAAATCGCCGGCGTCCACCCCCAGACGCTTCGCAACTACGAGCGAAGTGGCCTGTTGAACCCCAAACGCACGAGTGGCGGATCACGGCGATTCTCGGATGATGACCTCGTCGCGTTGCGCCGAATTCAAGAACTGACCAACGAAGGCGTGAACTTAGAGGGCGTGAAACGTCTTATGGATCTCGAAGGTCAGATCGCGGCACTACGTAGCGAACTCGGTGTTCTCGCCGACCAAGCGCGCACTGCACTCGAACAGACGCATCGCCAGTATCGACGCGACTTGGTGCCCGTGCAGAACACGCTTGCGATCATCGTCGAACCGCAACCTCGCAAGAGAGGAAGCCGTTCATGACACTCGATCCACAACGCTGGACCGTTAAGACCCGCGAAGCGTTCCAGGGCGCCACGACCCAGGCCGCCTCGGTGGGCAATCCCTACGTCACGCCCGCGCATTTGTTGTTGGCCTTACTCAATCAAGCCGACGGCACCGCGAGGCCGTTGTTGGTCGCGGCCGGGCTCGACCCGGTAGCCATCAGCGCGTCGCTCAACGAGAAGGTAGCGCGCGAACCGCGCGCCGTTGGCGGCACGCAACCCGGTCTCTCACCCGACGCGCGTCGAGCGCTCGAAGAAGCCGACGAGTTGCGCCAAGATCTGGGCGACGAGTACCTCTCGGTGGATCACGTGCTCGTAACTTCGGCGAAAGAACTCGGCACGACACGCGAGGAGTTGCTCAAAGCGCTGCGCGGTATTCGCGGCTCGGCGCGCATCACCTCAGAGAACCCCGAAGAGACCTTTCAGTCGTTGGAGAAGTATGGTCGCGACTTGACGGCCCTCGCGCGCGCGGGCAAGTTGGATCCGGTCATAGGTCGCGACGACGAGATTCGTCGCGTCATCCAGGTCTTGTCACGTCGAACGAAAAATAATCCCGTCTTGATCGGCGAACCCGGCGTGGGCAAGACGGCCATTGTCGAGGGCTTGGCGCTACGCATTATTGAAG
>DAIQOO010000015.1:8278-13002 GCA_036787845.1 Acidimicrobiales bacterium | reverse complement strand
CCCGGCGTGGGCAAGACGGCCATTGTCGAGGGCTTGGCGCTACGCATTATTGAAGGTGACGTTCCCGAGTCACTTCGCGACCGACGTCTCATCGCGCTCGACCTTGGATCAATGGTGGCGGGTGCGAAGTATCGCGGTGAGTTCGAAGAGCGCTTGAAGTCAGTACTGAAGGAGATCCAAGACGCCCATGGCGAGGTCATCACCTTTATTGACGAACTGCACACCATCGTGGGTGCTGGCGCGAGTGAAGGCGCGATGGACGCGAGCAACATGATCAAGCCCTTGCTCGCCAGAGGGGAGTTGCGACTCATTGGCGCCACGACCCTCGACGAGTATCGCCAGTACGTCGAAAAGGACGCGGCTCTCGAGCGACGGTTCCAACAGGTCTACGTTGGCGAACCTTCAGTGCAGGACACGATCGCGATTCTTCGAGGGCTAAAGGAACGCTACGAAGTGCACCACGGCGTTCGCATTCAAGACGCCGCGCTCGTCGCCGCGGCGACGTTGTCGAAGCGCTACGTGGCCAATCGATTCCTCCCCGATAAGGCCATCGACCTGATGGATGAGGCCGCGTCGAAACTGCGCATCGAGATTGACTCGATGCCCACCGAACTCGACGTGGTCATTCGTCGTCTGCGCCAACTCGACATCGAGCGGGTCGCACTAGAGAACGAAACCGACGGGGGCTCGATCGATCGACGCGCCGCGTTGGAAGAGGAGTACGCCGAACTGAAGGAACAGTCCGACGAACTCGCCGCGCGCTGGCAGGCGGAGAAGCACGCGATTCAAAAGATTCAAACGGCCAAGCAAGAGTACGAGGATCGTCGTGGCGAGGCCGATCGCCTCGAGCGCCAAGGCGATCTCAACGGGGCGGCCGCGCTGCGCTACGGCACCATTCCCGAGCTCGAGCGAACGATTGACGCGGCGACCCGCGAACTCGACGAACTACAAGCCAACGGTGCGTTCTTGAAAGAAGAAGTGGACGCCGAGGACATTGCTCAAGTGGTCAGTCGATGGACGGGTGTACCGGTGTCGAAACTGCTCGAGGGTGAGGTCGACAAGTTAGTGCGCATGGAGGAATTGCTGCACACGCGCGTCGTTGGCCAAGACGAGGCCGTCACCGCGGTCGCCAACGCCATTCGGCGATCTCGCGCGGGACTGTCGGACCCTAATCGTCCTATTGGCTCGTTCCTGTTCCTCGGACCCACGGGTGTTGGAAAGACCGAACTGGCACGGGCGCTCGCCGAGTATCTCTTCGACGACGACAAAGCCATGGTTCGACTCGACATGAGTGAGTACATGGAGAAGTTTGCCGTCAGTCGACTTATTGGAGCGCCGCCGGGGTACGTGGGCTACGAAGAGGGTGGTCAGCTTACCGAAGCGATACGTCGCCGTCCGTACGCGGTCGTGCTGTTGGACGAGATCGAAAAGGCCCATCCTGACGTCTACAACCTCTTATTGCAGGTACTCGACGACGGGCGACTCACCGACGGTCAGGGACGTACCGTCGACTTCACGAACGCGATCTTCATCATGACGAGCAACCTTGTGGGTAATCCCGAAGAGTTCTTTCGCCCAGAGTTCATCAATCGAGTTGATGACATCATCCGCTTTCGCTCGCTCGACGAGAGCGATCTCGCGATCATCGTGGGTATACAGCTTGGTCGACTACGCGGTCGCCTCGCCGAGCGCCGACTCGTGCTCGACGTCACGCCCGAAGCGTCGAGTTTCCTCGCTAAAGAGGGGTACGACCCGGTCTACGGCGCGCGTCCGTTGAAGCGTGTGATACAAAGACGACTCGAGGATCCGCTCGCGCTCGCAGTTCTTAAAGGCGACTTCAAAGACGGCGACACAATCACCGTCGACGTCGTCGGCGAGGCCATCACCTTTCGTTAGGCGACGGAACGACATTTTCCCTACGGTAGGCTTTACGTGCAACGAGGCCGTCTCGGAGGAATCAAGTGCCCGCAACTGTGGTAGTCGGAACCCAGTGGGGGGACGAAGGCAAAGGTCGCACTGTCGACCTCTTAGCTCGCGACATGGATATGGTCGTGCGCTACCAAGGTGGTCACAACGCCGGACACCGCATTGTCGTCAACGGTGAAGCCTTTGCGCTCCAACTCGTGCCCTCGGGCGTGCTCTATCCCCACATCACGCCGGTGATTGGCAACGGCGTCGTCGTCGATCCCGCGGTACTGCTCGCCGAATACGACGCGCTCAGCGCGAGAGGGGTCGACCCGTCGCGACTCGTCGTGTCAGGCAACGCGCACCTCATCATGCCCTACCACCAGGAACTTGATCGTCTGACCGAACGCTTTTTGGGTAAGAATGCGCTCGGTACTACGAAGCGCGGCATCGGTCCCGCCTACGCCGACAAATCGTCGCGTGTCGGGCTACGCGTACAGGACCTCCTTGATTCCAAGATCTTTCGCGAGAAGCTTGCGTTGGTTTTGCACGAGAAGAATCTGATCCTCACCAAGATCTATAACCGACCGGCACTTAGCGCGAGCGACATTGCATCGAAGTACCTCGACGAGATAGCGCCACGGATCGCGCCCATGATCGGCGACACCGTCGCGATCGTGCACGACGCGCTCGCCAAGGGTCAGAAGATTCTCCTCGAGAGTGCGCAAGCCACGTTTCTCGACCTCGACCACGGCACCTATCCCTTCGTCACGTCGTCGAACCCCATCGCCGGCGGCGCGTGCACCGGATCGGGACTCGGACCACGCGACATCACCGACGTGGTCGGCATCGCCAAGGCCTACGTGACGCGCGTGGGCGCGGGGCCATTTCCCACCGAACTCGATGGCGATCTTGGCGCATTGCTCGTTGAACGAGGTCACGAGTTCGGTACCAACACCGGGCGTCGTCGACGCGTCGGCTGGTTCGACGCCGTAATGGCGCGCCAAGCTGCCCGCCTCAACTCACTGAGTGAGATTGTGTTGACCAAACTCGACGTCCTCGACACGCTCGAGGAGATCAAAGTCTGCGTGGGGTACGAAGCCGGCGGAGTTCGTTACGACCACCCTCCCTACCACCAGTCAGTACTTCACGAAGTCACGCCGATCTACGAGACGTTGCCCGGTTGGAAGAGCGACATCACCTCGGCGACGCTGTACGACCAACTACCTAGTGCCGCGCAGCGTTACGTCAAGTTTTTAGAAGAGACGATCGGCGTGCCTATCTCGGTGGTGAGTGTCGGCCCTGGCCGAGAGCAGTTCGTGCGCCCCTCGTGAGTCGATGCGTCGTCGTTGGCTCCGGGGCCCGCGAGCACGCGTTGGCTTGGGCACTCGCCAAAAGTGCCGAGATTCTCGTGACGCCCGGCAACGCTGGTATGGCGGCGCACGGTCTCAACTGTGTCACCACGTCCGCGCTCGAGCTCGAAGCGGATCTCTTCGTCATTGGTCCGGACCAGCCCGTCGTGGACGGGCTCGCCGATCAGCTTCGCGCCCAAGGCAAGACGGTCTTTGGACCTGGCGCGGATGGTGCGCAACTCGAAGGCTCGAAAGCCTTCATGAAGGACTTCCTCAATGCCGCCGGCGTGCCGTCCGCGGCGTACGGCGTCTTTAGCGAGGAGGAGCCGGCGTTTGCGTTCTTAGCGACGATGAGCGCGCCGTACGTCATCAAGACCGACGGTCTCGCGGCGGGTAAGGGCGTACTCGTCACCAACAACATCGACGAAGCGCGCGCCGACGTGCGAGAGAAGCTGAGCGGCGCGGCCTTTGGCGACGCGGGCACGACAGTAATTATCGAAGAGGGGCTTGACGGTGAGGAGTGTTCGCTCTTCGTTATCTGTGATGGGGTCAGCGTCGTCACGCTCGTTCCCTCCCAGGACTTCAAACGTGTGGGCGACAACGATGAAGGCCCCAACACCGGCGGCATGGGTGCGTACGCGCCAATGGCCATGTCGGCAGAACAGCTCAAGGAGATCTCGCGTCAGGTGATTGCGCCAACGGTGGCCGAACTACTGCGACGCGGCATCGACTATCGCGGGGTTCTCTACGCCGGACTCATGGTGAGTGCGAAGGGCACGAAGTTGCTCGAGTACAACGTTCGCTTCGGCGACCCAGAAGCGCAGGTCCTGGCGCCGCTCTACGGCGAAGACCTCTATGACGTGCTGCTTCGAGCCAGCCAAGGTCGCTTGGAAGGGGCCGCGCTTCAAGCGTCGGGCGCCGCGGTGACGGTCATTCTGGCCTCGGAGGGCTATCCCTCGAGTCCGACCACGGGCGACGTTATTGACGGACTCGGGCCTGATGGTCAACTTCTAGAGCGCGATGAGAACGTCATTATCTTTCACGCCGGCACCAAGCTCGACGACGACGGCAGATTTGTCACTAACGGCGGGCGCGCCCTGGCCGTGACTGGTCTTGGCGACACCGTGGCGCAGGCTCGTCGTCGTGCGTATCACGGCGCGTCTCTCGTAAACTTTAGGGGAAGCGTTCGTCGCAGCGACATTGCGTACAGCGCGACAAGAGGAGAACAGTGATTCCGAGGTACGCACCGAAAGACGTCGCGGCGCTCTTCACCGACGAGCATCGCTTTGACACCATGCTCGAGGTCGAACTGCTCTGCGCGGAAGCGCTCGTCGAGCAAGGTGTCGTGCCGCCCAAGGACGCCAAGGCGCTCCGCGCACGCCGCCCGGTTGTTGACGCAGCGTTCGTTACGGACGTCAACCAGCGCGAAGAGATCACGAACCACGACACCGCGGCATTCGTCGACGT
>DAIQOO010000015.1:5289-8178 GCA_036787845.1 Acidimicrobiales bacterium | reverse complement strand
CACATGGGTCTCACGCCGGTGCCAGCCACTCAAGTGATCGCGCGCGATCGTCACGCGGAAGTTCTCTACGCGTGCGCCGCCATTGGCACCTCCATCGAGCAGTTCTCTCTCGAGGTTCGCCACCTCGCGCGCAGTGAAGTGGGCGAGGTCGAAGAGCCCTTCGCGCCTGGTCAGAAGGGGTCTTCCGCGATGCCCCACAAGCGTAATCCGGTCGTGGCCGAACGCTTGAGCGGCCTCGCTCGTGTACTGCGCGGGTATCTCCAGGCTGGTCTCGAGGACGTCGCTCTCTGGCACGAACGTGACATCTCGCACTCGAGCGTTGAGCGCGTCATTTTGCCCGACGCGTTGCAACTGACCGTGTACATGTTGCGTAAGGCCACGTGGCTCGCCGACGGCCTGGTGCTGCACCCCGAGCGCGCGCTGCACAACTTGACCGAGGGATCGCTTGGTTTGGTCTTCTCCCAATCAGTGCTCCTCGCTCTCGTCGAATCCGGCATCGCGCGAGACGACGCGTATCGCGTGGTGCAGGCGGCGGCAAGAACCTCAATCGAAGAGCGGCGCAACTTTCGCGACGTGATCGAAAGTGACGACGACGTCAAGTTGAGCAACGAAGCGCTGCAGCGCGCGTTCGATCTCGATCGACTCTTGGTGCACCGTGGCCGTTTCTTGGACGCCCTGACGTGGCGCGCGTGAGCGACCTCGGTCTAAAGCATCTCTATTCGGGCAAGGTTCGCGATCTTTACGAGGTCGACGGTGAGCACCTATTGATGGTCGCCTCGGATCGTATGAGTGCCTACGACGTCGTGATGAACGAGCCAGTTCCTCAAAAGGGTCGCGTGCTCACCGGACTGACCCACTACTGGACTCAAGAGTTCGCGAGCGAGATCCGAAGCGCTCTCGTGTCGTGTGACCCCGAGGTCGTCAATGGATTCGTGGAGGGATTTCGCGACGACGACGCGTTGCACGGGCGCACCATGTTGGTTCGCCGAGCCACGATGCTGCCCCTTGAGTGCATTGTGCGCGCCCGTCTGGCGGGTCAAGCGTTCGATGAGTACGTCGAAAAGGGAACCGTACACGGGATATCGGTGCCTTCGGGGATGCGTCTCACTGACGCCTTCGTGAATCCGATCTTTACGCCATCGACGAAAGCCGCGTCTGGTCACGATCTCAATATCGATCTCACGACGGCGGCGGGCATCGTCGGCGACGCACGTTTGGAAGAGGCGATGTCGCTCTGTCTGGACTTGTTTTCTCGAGCGGCGGCGAAACTCGCTGACGTTGGTCTCGTGCTCGCCGACACGAAGTTCGAATTGGGCGAGATTGAGGGCGAACTCGTGGTCTGTGATGAGGTGCTTACCCCCGACTCGTCACGTATCTGGCCCGCCGATCAAGTGCGCGCGGGCGAGGTGCCACCTTCATTCGACAAACAACCGTTTCGAGATTGGTTGACGAGGGAAGCGTGGGATCGCACGCCACCGCCGCCGCGTGTCCCCGATGAGATTGTCTTTGAAACGTCGTCGCGCTACGTCGCTGCGTACGAGCGCGTGACCGGACAACAACTCAGTGACTGGTACGGTAAGTAGTAGTGGAGTACTTCGTAATCGTGGACGTCACGCTTCGTCAAGGCATCGCTGATCCAGAAGGCGCCACGATCGAGCGAGCCTTACCAGCACTGGGTTTTAGCGGTGTTTCGAACGTTAAAGCCGGTAAGTCGTTTCGCATGACGATTGACGCCGATAGTGCAGACGCAGCGCTCGTAAAGGCAACGTCACTGGCCGAGCGGTTACTCTCCAATCCCGTCATTGAGGACGCGTCGGCGCGTCTGGGTGAGGTGGTGCCGCCGTGAATCGCGTCGGCGTCGTGGTGTTTCCCGGGTCGAACTGTGAGTATGACGCCGCCGCGGCGATTGACGCCCTCGGCGCCAGCGCGAAACTGGTGTGGCACTCAGAGACCGACCTCTCTGACTATGACGGAATAATTTTGCCCGGAGGTTTCGCGCACGGGGACTACCTTCGCCCGGGTGCGTTGGCCAGGTTCTCGCCCGTGATGGAGGCGGTCACTCGCTTCGCCAATGACGGCGGTCCGGTGCTCGGCATCTGCAACGGGTTTCAAGTACTCACCGAAGCAGGCCTGTTGCCCGGCGCGTTGCAAAAAAACATCGGGCTTACTTTTCTCTGTCAGCCAACGACGCTCGTCGTAACGTCAACATCGTCGGTACTTACTTCGAGCGCCACGATTGGCCAAGAGCTCGTCATACCGATCAACCACTTCTCTGGTTCGTACACCTGTGACGACGCGACGTATAAAGCGCTGAGTGACAACGACCAGATCGTTCTTCGCTACAAGGAGAACCCGAACGGTTCGCGCGGTGACATAGCGGGCGTCGCCAACGAGCGAGGAAACGTCGTCGGTCTCATGCCCCATCCCGAGCGTGCGATGTCGACCTTGCTCGGCAGTGCCGACGGTCGCGTGTTGTTGGAGAGTTTCGTCGCTGCCCACGTCGCGGCGTGAAACGACGGATTAACTTAACTACGTCGGCCGGTAGTTTGGTGTGGTGAGTAGCGCCGCCCCGAGCCTCCATCGAGCCCTCGGGTTGAGCGACGATGAGTTCAACGACATCTGTCAAGTCCTTGGTCGAGAGCCGAATCACTTAGAACTGGCCCTTTATGGCGTCATGTGGTCCGAACACTGTTCGTACAAGTCTTCACGGTTGCACCTTCGTCGACTACCCACGACCGGGCCCCACGTGTTGGTCGGACCGGGCGAAAACGCGGGCGTGATTGACGCCGGCGACGGCATCGCCGTGGCGATACGCATCGAGAGTCACAATCACCCCTCAGCGATCGAGCCCTACCAAGGTGCCGCGACCGGCGTCGGGGGGATTCTGCG
>DAIQOO010000015.1:3918-5189 GCA_036787845.1 Acidimicrobiales bacterium | reverse complement strand
TTGCTCGGTTCACGAACGGGCCGCGACGGTATCGGCGGTGTGTCGGTGCTCGCGTCGGCGGGATTCTCTGGCGAGGACGGCGCCGCGTCAATTGACGACGCGAAGCGCCCGAGTGTGCAGGTGGGTGATCCCTACGAGGAAAAGCGACTCATCGAGGCGTGCCTCGAACTACTGGACCGCGGGTACGTCGTGGGCATCCAAGACCTCGGGGGCGCTGGGCTCGTGTGCGCGACGAGTGAAACGGCGGCGCGTGGCGGCGTGGGCATGGACGTCGACGTGACGGCGGTGCCACTCCGCGAACCGATGATGGCGCCCTACGAGATCATGACCTCCGAAAGTCAAGAGCGCATGCTCGCCATCATCACTCCCGAAAACCTTGACGCCGTGCAAGCGCTCTGTGCGAAGTGGGAAGTCCGCGCGAGCGTCGTCGGACGAGTGGTCGAGCCAACGATCAACGACGACGGAGAAGCGATTGGCATGCTTCGAATTCGAGACGGGTTCGACGGCGAGGTGTTGGCAGAAGTTCCGGCTACGTCACTCGCTGATCAGGCACCGCTCTACGACCGTCCACGCGAACGACCAATCACGTTGGACGCCACGCTCGCGGACGATCCCACGTTGGATGAACCCGTAGGTTCGCCCAACGACGATCTGCTTGATCTCCTTATGGACCCGGCGTGGGTCTATCGACAGTACGACTCACAGCTCTTCTTGAACACCGTGGTCGGTCCCGGACGCGACGCCGCGTTACTGCGACTGGCCGGTCCCGGTTTACCCCCTTCGACGAGGGGAATCGGACTCTCGACGGACTCGAATCCCCGTTGGTGTGCCCTTGATCCAAGAGTGGGCACAGCGCTCACGGTGGCCGAAGGCATTGCGAATCTCGCCTGCGTCGGGGTAACGCCCAAGGCCGTCGTGAACTGTCTTAACTTCGGAAATCCAGAGCACCCTGCAGTGATGTGGCAACTCTCTGAGTCGATCGACGGGATGAGCGAGGCGTGTCTTGCCTTTGGACTGCCCGTAATTGGTGGCAACGTGTCGCTCTACAACGAGAGTGGTGGCAGCGACATCGATCCAACGCCCGTGATTGGACTGCTCGGCGTCATCGACAGTCTCGTCGCGCCACCACCGGGATGGGCGTGGCGCGAAGGCGACGAACTCGTGCTAGTTGGAGCACGCCACGCGAAGGGTGATCAGCGTTTTCCTCTCGGTGGCTCGAAATGGGCCTCAACACGAGGTCGGCGTGGTGGCCGGGTGCCCGGCTTCGACGC